>CBDTVD010000296.1:0-2659 GCA_965363965.1 uncultured bacterium | reverse complement strand
CCAAACACCAACCGCTCACTCAGCATCCGCCCTAACCCCGCGAGCGATTGGGTTACCGTCAGCAGCCCAGACGGGCGTCCGGTCGGGCAAGTCGCGGTGTATAATCTGCAGGGGAGACTGGTTTTTGAAAGCTCTGGCGATGGCACGTCTGAAATTCGAATCAGCACTGCCAATTTCCTCCCAGGCCTTTATGCCATTCGCACTTCAATCGGCGGGGCAGTGTTCACGGCTAAATTTATCAGGGAGTGAGCAGCAGGTAAGGGTACACCTTCCTTAGTGTGCTGTCAGGCAATTGGCTTACGCCACCAAAGGTTCGGCGGTCATCAATGCGGCCCTGCTTTTCGCGATACCGCACAATGCGCTTGGTCGCCTCATACCCGATGTAGGGATGGCGACTGAGCGTTTTGAATTCAGCCAAGTTGGGGTCGAGTTTTGAAATAACGGCGGTGTCGGCATACAAAAATGGAGATGCCTTTAAGAAATTCTCGGCGCTGAGGCCATACACTTCCATCAGCTGAGCGGGGCTGGCATATCCGCCCAATAACCGCCTATACTTGATTATTCGGCCCCCGAGCACAGGGCCGATGCCTGGCAGAGCCACCAGCGCAGCAGAATCAGCGGTGTTGAGCTCGAGGTTGTGGTGAAGGGGGGCTCGCCGATTCTCTGCATATTCGGGTCTTGGTTTCGGGGAAGGTTTGGATGTGTAGGTTTTTTTTGGCTTGCTAAGGCTTCGCTCTTCCTCTGCGGCAATCAAACTGTCCACTGAAACATTGAAGCCAGTGAAACTGAGCTGGGGTCTGGGGAGCCAGTATCGCATGGTGAGCCTTGCGCCCAGGAGCAACAAGCAGATGCACAGCAGGGCAAAGGTGCCGAGCCGTTCCCTGCGGTGCATTCCGAACGTATCGGTGAGTTTTTTGCGCCAATCCATCAGCTAAATAATCTGCCAATTTGGCACGTTTGCGTGGCGATTGCAGTTATCTTTGCCATCCATTCAAATAGCCCTGCACGGGCTTGCGAAGGCGGAAAATTACATTGAGGCAACAAGAACTTTTAGACGAGCACCGGCAAGGCGAGCCGCTGATGCTTGACACAGTGCCGGGCCCCAGGGGCCTGCTTTATTTAGAGAGCTATGGCTGTGCGATGAACTTCAGCGACAGTGAAATTGTCGCCTCCATCATGCAGAAGGAGGGGTTTGCCACCACCCCCGACATTGACCAAGCCGATGTTGTGCTGGTGAATACCTGCGCCATCAGGGACAATGCTGAGCAGCGAGTGCGCGGCAGGCTGGCCGATTTTGCCCGAATCAAAGCGAAAAAGCCAAGTGTGATCATCGGGGTACTCGGCTGCATGGCTGAGCGGCTGAAAACCAAACTGCTCGAAGAAGAAAAAATGGTGGATTTGGTGGCTGGCCCAGATGCTTACAGAGATCTGCCGAACCTGGTGAGCCAGGTGGAAAGCGGCCAAAAGGCAGTGAACGTATTTTTATCGAGGGATGAAACCTATGCAGAAATTGCCCCTGTCAGGCTGGGCAGCAATGGGGTGTCAGCTTTCATCAGCATTATGCGCGGATGCGACAACATGTGCAGTTTTTGCGTGGTGCCCTATACAAGGGGCAGGGAGCGCAGCCGAGACCCTGAAACCATAGTAAGCGAGGCTAAAGATCTTTTCAAAAAAGGTTATAGAGAAGTTACCCTGCTGGGCCAGAATGTGGACAGCTATAAATGGAAGGCACCTATAGTCGGGGCGGCCACCACATTTGCCCAGCTGCTGGTTATGGTGGCTGAAGTAAATCCGCTGCTCAGGGTACGCTTTTCTACCAGTCACCCTAAAGATATTACGGCTGATGTTGCCAGGGCAATATCAGCATATCCCAACATCTGCAATTATATCCATTTCCCAGTGCAGTCTGGCAGCAGCAGAATCCTGAAGCTGATGAACCGCACATATGACCGCGATTGGTACCTCAGCCAGATCGAAATGATCCGCAGCCACATTCCAGACATTGCATTTTCTACCGACATCATCGCGGGATTTTGCAGTGAGACGGAAGAGGACCAGCGCGAAACCCTCAGCCTGATGGAGGCTGTAAAATTTGATTATGCTTACATGTTTGCATACAGCGAGCGGCCAGGCACCCCCGCTGCAAAAAAACTGAATGATGATGTTCCGGCTGAGGTGAAAAGTGCTCGGCTGGCCGAAATAATTGCACTGCAGCGCCAGCACAGCATGGTGAGCAACCAGGCTGATGTGGGCCGAACTTTCAGGGTGCTGGTTGAAGGTGCCAGCAAACGCAGCCAGGACATGCTGCGCGGGCGAAATGATGCCAACAAAATGATCATTTTTCCTGCTGATGGCACACTGAAACCTGGCGATTATGCAGATGTAACTATCGATGCTTGCACCAGTGCCACCCTTATTGGCACAATAAACAAAGAAGTGTTTGCCTGATGCCGCTGGATAATCAAAAAATCAGGGAAGTAAAGGCTCGGTTCGGCATCATCGGGCAATCTGGTGCGCTGGATAGGGCACTCGAAATAGCCATAAAGGTCGCCCCGACTGATATGAGCGTGCTGATATTGGGAGAAAGCGGCGTGGGCAAAGAGAACGTCAGCAAAATCATACACTCACTTTCTCGCCGAAAGCACAATGGGTTCATAGC
>CBDTVD010000295.1:0-2660 GCA_965363965.1 uncultured bacterium | reverse complement strand
TTCACTTTCAAAACTGGTTCAAAATGATTAAGCCCATTTTATCGGTTTTGCTGCTGATGATGGGCGCAACGCTGCTGCATGGCCAAAAGTGGCCGATGAAGGTGGAAATGCCTGGATACGTGTCTTACAGCCGAATCAGTGAAAATTACGATGGGGGTTACCTGCTGACTACCTGGCACTGCGATATAGGAGCATGTGCACAGAGTTCCATCATCAAGCTGACGCCCAACGGCGACACGGTTTGGAGCAAACTGACAGGGACTTTTTATGACCCCGCATTGCTTTTCGGTTTGCAGACCATGCAAAATGGCGAAGTGGTGGCCACTGGCTATATCCACAGCGATGCATCGGGCCGCAACGGGCCCGCTGTAATGCATATTTCGCCTGATTGGGAGATGACTTTCGCAGAAGGAATTGACTTAAAAACCACTAATTTCGGCGAACCTTTTTTTGGTGATGATGGATCGGTTATTCTGCACGCACTGAACAGCAGCATTGATCAATATACAACAGATAAGATTTTCATGCTTATTCGGTTCAATTCTGATGGGAAACTTCATTGGATAAGACATCAGGCAATTTTCGTTCGGGAAATGGTGGAAACCGAGGCAGAGTGGTTGTATGTTGGAACAGACAGAAACAGGGATATTGACAATCCCGATGTAGATTTAGAAATATTACGCCTCCACTGGGGTGGGATTGATACTCAAGGGAACTTGAAATATGTAGAATCCTATAGGCCATATGGTCGATTAATTTCACAAGGCGGCGGGGCCTGCATTGTAAATGGCGAGCAGTGGGTGCTGGGTGAGCGGTGGCAGTATTACCTCAAGGACAATGGCAAATATCACTCTGCCCTCGTGCCGGTGCTTGTCAAATTGGATGGCAAAACCTTTAAGCCGCGCTTTGAACGTGTTTTTGGAGACACCATGGGTGTAGCCTACATGGACAGGCTGATGCAGGTCGGGGAGAACAGGTTCCTTGCTGCCGGTGTGCGGGGCTATGGAAAGTCTTCAAGAGACTGGGATACTTCCTGCGGATATTATATGATGATTATTGATTCCATGGCCAATGTCATCAGCCAGCGAATCATTCGAACAGATTTTGTAATCAATCGGATAGAACAACTTACCAGGACTTCCAATGGACATTTTTTGGTTGTTGCATCTGGTGCCAAAACCTTTTTTGATAATCTTTTCAGCTATATTGTGAAAATAGATTCGAACCTGCAGGATGCCAAAATAGATACGGTAACTCGGCAATATGATTATCTGGCCACTAAAAAAATAGACAACAGCCCACTCACCATAAAAAATGAGTTTTTGCACCCTTTCAGCCATGACACCGTGCTGAATGGCGGAACGTGGATAAGAAAAGAACCTGATGCCGCGCCCTTGCGGGTATCACCCAACCCCAGCAAAACGGGGGCATTTACGGTGACCTTGCCTGCGGGCAGTGCCCGATTACAGGTATTCGATGCGCGGGGCAGGGAAATCAAACTGCCGAATACAAAAATGGCTGGCGATGGACCAGTGCAGCTCGACTTGGGCGGCGAGGCAAACGGGATATATTATTTGAGAGTAGAGGGCCGAAGCCAAGTCCGTACGGCAAAACTGGTGAAAACTGAGTGAAGCACAAGCGCTTAACGCAGGGGAACCAGGCGGCGGTAAATGGCGAGGGTTTCAACGCCGAGCACCTCGATATCGAATTTTTTGACCCATTCTCGGCCTGCCGAGACGAGTCGGTTTTTGAGATTCGGCTCCGTCAGCAATCGGAGGACGGCGGTGCTGAGTGCGGCATCGTCTCCTACTGGGCATAGCAGGCCAGTGGCCTCATGCTGAATAACTTCAGGGATGCCTCCAGCGCGCGTTGCCACCACAGGCACACCGAGGGCGAGTGCATCGAGGAGGGTGCTGCCCGCGCCCTCAAGTTTGCTGGTAAAAAGCAGCAGGCTGAAACTGGCCATCAGGGCCTTTGCATCGGGGTTAAAGCCTGCCAGCACCACTTTTCCATCCAGTCCCTCGTCCTTGATTTGCCGCTGGAGTTGCGCGCGCAGTTCGCCCTCGCCGAAGATGATGAATCGGGCCTCGAGGCCGCCCTGGAGCAATCGCTTGGCGGTGCGCAGGAAGGCGGGGTGGTCCTTATGGTCAACCAGGGCTGCCAAGTTACCTATGATGATGGAATCGGCAGGCCAGCCATAGCTGGCTCGGACATCTTGAGTCTCGATGGCTGAAACTTCAGCGACATCAATTCCATCGTGGATGACCGTAATTCGATTTGGGTCTTTCACCGTCTTGGCAAGCACATTTTTCACGGCACTGGAAACCGCAATAAACTCGCTGATTTTGGGGTGATTGTATTTCCATCGGCTGAGCAAAGACCGGCCAACAGCGAAATCCACTTTTCGGGCAACGAGAAGTTTACACTCGGCACCGAGGATGCAGGCCATCAGGCCGATGGTGTGGGCCTTGCTATCGTGGGCATGGAAGATATTGATGCCATAGGTTTTGGCAACACGTTTCAGCATCAGCCCTTCACTTAATAACCGGAAGGGGCTGCGGCTGAGGGGGAAAACGGCGACATTGTTATCGACGCACCAGTGCATCAGGGGGCTATCGGCGGGGCAGGCGACATAGTGCGTGGCATGGCGGTCGGTGGCC
>CBDTVD010000294.1:0-2666 GCA_965363965.1 uncultured bacterium | reverse complement strand
CTCCCCCAAGAGCTCATATCGACGGGGAGGTTTGGCACCTCGATGTCGGCTCGTCACATCCTGGGGCTGGAGAAGGTCCCAAGGGTTCGGCTGTTCGCCGATTAAAGTGGCACGCGAGCTGGGTTCAGAACGTCGTGAGACAGTTCGGTCCCTATCTGTTGTGGGCGTTTGAAGTTTGAGAAGGCCTGACTCTAGTACGAGAGGACCGAGTCGGACGGACCGCTGGTGTACCAGTTGTATCGCCAGATGCACCGCTGGGTAGCCATGTCCGGTTGAGATAAGCACTGAAAGCATCTAAGTGCGAAGCTCGCTTCAAGATTAGACTTCTTAGGGTCGTGGAAGACTACCACGTTGATAGGCTGCAGGTGCACGCACAGTAATGTGTTTAGCCGAGCAGTACTAATTGCCCATATGCTTTCTGAAGATTTATTTTGACTTTGGATGGCAGTTTTGCCCACCCTCTCATCTCTTATTTCGTTCCAATACTTTCTTTATCGCGCCGCTTTTAAAGATATTAAAATTTAATCGGGTGTTTTTAGCGACGGGGATCACCTCTTCCCATCTCGAACAGAGCAGTTAAGCCCGTCAGCGCCAATGGTACTGCCGCAAAGGCGGGAGAGTAGGTCAATGCCCGACTATCATAGGGAAGCCCCGCTTCTGGATTCATCATCCGGGGGCGGGGCTTTTTCTTTTTATGGCCGGGCGCTAAGCTTTATCCTTTTCTTTTTTGCACCCAACCAATAGAATTCTGCAGCCTATATTTGCAAACCCCCCCCAAACCATAAAACCATTTAATGAAGCATTTCCTCTGCATTGCATCAGCCATTGCCGCTATTTTTTCAGCGGGCACTGCTGCAAAAGCTCAAACACTTTCAGCCGACCTTGCCATAAAATACGGCTCTTCCAGAAAAGAAGCATCCTTCAATTTAATCACCGCTGACGATTCAGGCAATGTTTATTCCCTGATTGGCTATAGTGATACTTTGAAATTCCCCGGCAGTAAAATTCAGTTGGTCAGCAGCGGCCTTCAGGATATTGCCCTGGTGAAGCATAATTCATCGGGTGGTATTGTTTGGGCAGCCCCGGTCGGGTCATTGAATGATGATACACCCCTTGAAATCGAGTGGGATGCCGTCAGCAGTACAGTGGTTTTCAGCGGCAGCACCTATGACGATAATTTTCAGGGAACTGAATTGTACATCGGGCAAGGGGTAAGCCAAAAAAAGCTGACCAACATGGCCGAATCTTCATTTTTTATTGCAGGCATTGGTACCGATGCCAAGATGAAGTGGGCTGAGGGAACATCTGGTGTCTATTCAAGCACCATAAATGGAGTAGGAATCAATGCTTCAGGTACCTTGGCCCTGGTGGGGGTATATGATGATAAACTCACATTGGGCGGAAAGTCCGTTAAGAACACGTCAATTTTCAGGGACGAGTTCTTTCTTGCTCATCTTGATGCCGGCACAGGCAAGGCTGCCAAGCTGGAAACTTTCGACCTGGGCTATACTGTCAGCCCATTGAAAGTTGACATCGATGAGGACGGTAACGATTATATAGTTTGGTTCTTTTCAGACAGCATCAGTTTCAGCAATGCTACATTTCATTCCGACAGGTTTGAGGCCTCTGTGGTAGTTAAGCATAAGGGGGTTAACGTGGAATGGGGCCAAATAATTTATACCAGTGGTGGCTCATTTTACTGGCCAACTGTAACAGTTGATGAAGATAACCAGCGGGTTCACATCATGGGAAGCTATGATTACAGCGTTATTCTGGCGGGTGTGGATACGCTTTTTGACGCTTCTGATTTTTCAACCTTTCTGGCCAGCCTGAATACATCAGATGGCTCAATCAATTTTTTAAAAGCCATTGAAAATAGCGATGGCTTTAATTTCGGGTTAACAATGCATGAGATGCCATCGGGCAATGTAGCCATTGGCGGATTTTATCAGGGGTCAATCAGTTTGGCTGGAATCCAGTTGCCTACCGATAGCCATAACGTGAATGCTTTTGTGGCTGTGTTCGACTCGGCTGGCAATGCCATCCAGGCTGGCGGCGGGGGAGGAAAGTATTACGATGAAATCTCGAGCTTGACGTTTAGCAGCAACATGCTTTTTGCAAGCGGCAGCTTTGGGCTCAGCAATGGTGTTAAAAATACCGAGGCCATAATCGGCGGCACAGAATTGAAAAGCAATTCCTACGGCGATTTTTTCATCGTTAGCCTCTCCACTTGCAAAGCGCCGAGCATTGCCATAACCAGTGCAGATACCCTGATCTGCCCAGGCGATTCAGTGAAATTGAGTGCTGAAAGCATTGGTACTTATGCAGGTTTGCAGTGGTATCGCAATGGCAAACCCATCACCCGAGCCAATAAAAGTTTGTACTACGCCACACAGGGCGGGGCATATCATTTAACATATACCGACACCAATGGCTGCGGAGGCTTTTCGGATACAATTATCATTGCTGGCTTTACTGCGGTGCCGACCATTGCATCCTCGGCTGGCAAGATGATTTGCAAAGGATCTAAAACCAGGCTGACTACTGCATATTCCCCAGGCCTCACATATCAATGGAAAAAGAATGGTGCCAGCATCAACGGAGCAACGGATACCTTTTACACTGCAACTGACAGCGGCGCATACACTGTTGACATCAGCAATGGG
>CBDTVD010000293.1:0-2684 GCA_965363965.1 uncultured bacterium | reverse complement strand
GCAGTTGTAAGCCCTCACGCTCAGGTCCAGGTCGGCCAGGCTGGTTTTCAGCAGTTTGCGCGTTTGGCCATATTTTTCATCCATGCGCACATCTTCGCGGCGCGGCGCAGCCTCAAAGCTGATGCGGCTGTCGGTAAAGATGGCGAAATGCTGGATGAGTATGTTGCTCGCCGATTTCAGCGCATCCTCAGGCGAAATGCTGCCATCAGTGTTCAGCTCAATCACCAATTTTTCGTACTCTGTGTTCTGCCCTACGCGGGTGTTCTCCACATTGTATCGCACTTTTACAACTGGGCTGTAAATGGCATCAATGGCTATCACCCCGATTGGGGCATCTTTGGGCTTGTTGTCTTCAGCATTAATGTAGCCTCGGCCTTTTTCAACCTGCAGTTCCATTTCAATGCGCACACTTGGCTCCATGTGGCAGATAACCAAATCTGGGTTCAGCACCTGAAAATTGCCAGATGCTTTGCTCAGGTCTCCAGCCATAAAGCGGTCCTGGCCGCTTACAGTGATAAAAATTTTCTCCTGGTCTTCACCTGTCAGGTGCTTCAGCCGCACTTGCTTCAGGTTCAGGATGATTTCAGTAACATCCTCAATCACACCGGGGATGCTGGCGAACTCGTGGTCAACCCCTGGCATGCGCATGTTGGTGATGGCATAGCCCTCGAGGCTGGATAGCAATATGCGGCGCAGTGAATTGCCGATGGTAACACCGTAGCCTTTTTCAAGCGGAGAAAACTCGAAGATGCCTTCGAATTCACTTCCGCGCTGCATGACTACTTTATCGGGGCGCTGAAAAGGAATGACAGCCATTTATCGTTGATTTTGCTTTTGGTGGGGTGGGTTTGGTTGGATAGATAAAAAAATGTGGGGGGGCTGCAGTGATTGGGATGCAGACAAGCTGAAAAAAATTCTCCGCCTATTTGCTGTAGAGTTCCACAATCAGCTGCTCCTTGATGTTTTCAGGGATCTGGTCGCGGTCGGGGTAGCTCACAAAGCGGCCCTGTTTGTCATCCATGTTCCATTCCAGCCAAGGGAACGCTTTATGCCGCCTGGTGAGTGAATCATCAATGTTTTCGATGCTTTTGCTCCGCTCACGCACACCAACCACATCGCCGGGGCGCAGGCTGTAGCTGGGGATGTTTACCACCTCGCCATTAACTGTGATGTGTTTGTGGCTCACCAGCTGGCGCGCACCTGGGCGGCTGTTGGCAAGGCCAAAACGAAACACAGTATTATCGAGCCGCGCCTCCAGCAATCGCAGCAGGTTTTCACCTGTTACTCCTTTGCGGCGGCTGGCTTTTTCAAAGGTGTTGTAAAACTGACGCTCGAGCACACCATAGGTGTACTTGGCTTTTTGCTTTTCAGCAAGCTGGATGGCATATTCGCTCTGCTTGCCGCGGCGGCGGGCATTGCCATGCATGCCGGGGCCATAAGGCTTGCGCTCTACTGCTTTGCTGTAGCCGAAAAGCTGCTCCTTGAACTTCCTTGAGATTTTGGCTTTGGGGCCTGTATATCGAGCCATTTAGCTGATGTTTCCTGATTTAAAGGTAAAGATGTATCGGGGGTATGAATTATACGCGGCGACGCTTGGGCGGGCGGCAGCCGTTGTGGGGGATAGGCGTAATGTCGGTGATGCTGGCTACTTCGATGCCCAGCCCGGCAAGCGTGCGCACTGCCGATTCTCGTCCGGCACCGGGGCCTTTCAGGCTGATGTCGGCCCGTCTCATGCCTGCGTCATATGCCACCTTGCCAGCATCTGTTGCTGCAACCTGTGCTGCGTAAGGCGTGTTTTTCTTTGAACCTTTGAATCCCATCTTGCCTGCCGATGACCAGCTGATTACCTGCCCAGCAGCATTGGTGATGCTGATGATGATGTTGTTGAAGGTTGCCTGCACAAATACCCGACCCTGTACGTCTATGGATACTTTGCGCTTTCTGGCTGCGGCCCTTGCGCTGGCAGCTGCTTTTTTAGCCATTTATTAGCCTTTGGTTATTTTCAGTGATTGATTTAAACGATATATGCGCCCATTACTTGGTAGCCTTTTTCTTGTTGGCTACTGTTTTACGCCTGCCTTTACGAGTACGGGCATTGGTACGGGTGCGCTGACCATTTACTGGCAGGCCCTTGCGATGCCGCTGGCCCCGATAACACCCGATATCCATCAGGCGCTTGATGCTCAGCTGTACTTCACTCCGCAGTTCACCCTCGGTTTTGATGCCGTTGGTGATGATGGTGCGAATGGCACCCTGCTGCTCATCATCCCAGTCCTGTACTTTGGTATTCGGGTCGATGCCTGCCTCTTCCAGAATCTGACGCGCCGTGCTGCGCCCTATCCCGAAGATATAGGTCAGCCCGATTATGCCGCGCTTGTCTTTCGGCAGATCAATTCCGCTTATACGTGCCATTTGCCTATCTTTGGTTTAGCCTTGACGCTGTTTGAATTTGGGGTTCTTTTTGTTGATGACGTACAACCGACCCTTGCGGCGCACGATTTTGCAGTCAACGCTGCGCTTTTTAACCGAAACTCGGACTTTCATTTTTTCTTCTTGTTTATATCCAGGGGATGCACTTATCTGTACCGGAATGTGATGCGCCCTTTGCTCAAGTCATAAGGCGACATTTCCACTTTTACCCGGTCACCAGGCAATATGCGGATGTAATGCAGCCGCATTTTGCC
>CBDTVD010000292.1:0-2686 GCA_965363965.1 uncultured bacterium | reverse complement strand
TGGGCTTTTCATCATCGCCCGTTTCGCCGATTTGCACGTGGGGCCCGAATTTGCCCATCCGCGCGCTGACAGGCTTGCCGGTTTTGGGGTCCTCGCCCAGCATGCGCTGGGTGTTAACGCGCTCTTTGCTGGCCAGGGCAGCCTCTATTCCATCGTGAAAGGGGTCATAAAATCCGTCGAGCATTTTGCTCCATTCCACTTTTCCCCTGGCGATTTCGTCAAACTGGTCCTCGACATTGGCGGTAAACTTATAGTCGAGGATGTCGGGGAACTGGCCGGTGAGGTAGTCGGTAACCACAATGCCGATGTCGGTGGGGATCAGGCGGCCCTTATCCTTTCCGGTGGTCTCGGTTTCATCTTTGGCACTTATTCGGTCGGCCTTCAGTTCCAGCACTCGATAGGCGCGCTGCTCGCCTGGCAGGTCGCTTTTTTCCACGTATCCGCGCTTTTGCACAGTGGTGATTGTCGGCGCATAAGTAGATGGCCTGCCGATTCCCAGCTCCTCGAGCTTTTTCACCAGTGCGGCCTCGCTGTATCGCGCTGGGGGGCGAGTGTATCGCTCGGTGGCCAGCATCTCGCGCAGGCTGAGTTTTTGGTTGATTTCCAGCGGTGGCAGCAGGCTTTCATCGGCTTCTTCCTCATCCTGGTCATGGCCTTCCATGTAAACTTTCAAAAAGCCATCGAACTTGATGACCTCGCCGCTGGCGGTCAGTTGCTCAGGTGTGGTTGATATGCCGATTTTCACCGCAGTGCGCTCAGTAATGGCATTGGCCATCTGGCTGGCGGTGGTGCGCTTCCAAATCAGGTCATACAGTCGCTCTTCTTCTTTGCTGCCGGTGATTGTCTGGCTGGCCGCGTAAGTGGGGCGTATGGCCTCGTGGGCCTCCTGTGCGCTGTCGTTTTTGGTGGTGTATCGGCGCGGCTTGCTGTATTGGGGGCCGTAAAGGCTGGTAACCTGCTTTTCAATCTCGCCGATGGCCAGTTCGCTCAGGTTCACCGAGTCGGTCCGCATATAGGTGATGTGCCCAGCTTCATAGAGTTTTTGGGCGATGATCATGGTTCGGCTGACATTGAAGCCGAGTTTTCGGCTGGCTTCCTGCTGCAGGGTGCTGGTGGTGAAGGGTGCGCTTGGGCTTTTGCTGCCGGGTTTCACCTCGATGTCCTGCACGGTGAACTCGGCGCCGATGCACCGGGTGAGGAATGCGCTGGCCTCAGCCTCTTGGCTGTATTTTTCCTTGCCCTCGGCGCGGACAATGCCTGCCTGGATGCTGCCCCCTTTCAGCGGATTGAAGCGGGCTGTAAGCCTGAAACTGCTGACAGGCTGAAAGGTGATAATCTCCCGTTCCCTGTCCACCACCAGCCGCACAGCCACCGACTGCACCCGGCCTGCGCTGAGCGATGGGCGAATTTTTCGCCACAGCACGGGGCTGAGTTCATAGCCCACCAGCCTGTCGAGCACTCGGCGGGCCTGCTGGGCATTCACCAGGTCCATGTCAATGTATCGCGGGTTTTCTATTGCCCGCTGGATGGCCGATTTGGTAATCTCGTGAAAAACGATTCGCTTGGTGGTCAGCGGGTCAAGGCCGAGTGCCTCGGCCAGGTGCCAGCTGATGGCTTCGCCCTCGCGGTCTTCATCCGTTGCCAGCCACACCGTCTCGGCGCTTCGGGCCAGGGACTGCAATTCATTCACTACTTTCTTTTTCTCGGCCGGCACCTCATAGCTGGGCACAAAGCCGCCCTCGATATCCACTGCCAGGCCGCCCTCGGGCAGGTCCCTGATATGGCCATAGCTGGAAGTTACCCGATAATCGGCGCCGAGGAATTTTTCAATCGTCTTCGCCTTTGCAGGAGACTCGACAATGACGAGGTTTTTGAGGGTTTGCTTGGCCATGGAGGTATAAGTGAACACTCGCCGAGGGGCGCAGGGTTCATAAAGGGCGCGCAAAGGTATTGGCAATAATCACTTTCCGCGGTAGGGTGTGGATTAGTTGCCCTGCATCGAGGTGGTGATGGTGAGGCCGGGGATGAGATCGCTAAATACTTTATAGTGCCCTGCAGATACTCTCAGTTTTGGATACAATGCCTCCAAGTTCTGCAACTTATATTTCAGGGTATCGTAAAACCCTGCAAAGGTCATGGGTTCTTTCGCAGAATTGAATATGACTATCAAGTGGATGGTAGTTGACTCATTAATCGCACTACTTGCCTGCAAATTATCGCGAATGAACTTCTCACTGCCCAGCATCAGTAAACTGCCAACAGATTTTCTTGCGATGTCTTGATTCATTTTTTCAGCCGGCTCTTCATCGGTTAAGTTGATTATGTTAAAAGGCCTATTATTCGTCAAATCTCTGTCTAACTGTTTCAGTTCAATTAATGTAATCATACCAGCCTCATTTTCGAGTCCGAAATCAAACTCCTTTATCCCTAAATGGGAGAGTTTTTTGTAGCCAGACAACGAGCCAAACCTGAAAACCGAATCTGATTCAAAGGTCAGCGTTAGGCCACTCTCATGAAACTCTTTCACTTACTACCCGATTCGACTCTAAATTCCTCTTGCATCATCAAAATGCTTTCGTCGCCTATGTCGGTGTCTGGCATTCCTTCTTTCAAGTTGCTCAGCGTGCTTGTTACATCACCGTCCCTGTTTTGCAGGCTATAGCAATGCATGTCCATTTGGTGCTGC
>CBDTVD010000291.1:0-2695 GCA_965363965.1 uncultured bacterium | reverse complement strand
GATTGTGATTTGCGGCCGCACCAGCCACTTTATCAATGCATTCGGCGAGGAGCTGATGGTGGAAAATGCCGACAGAGCCATTGCCCTGGCCAGTGAGGAACTCGGCTGCAGTGTAAAGGAATACACGGCGGCCCCTGTGCATTTTTCAGCAACGGGCAATGGGGCACATGAATGGGTGATAGAATTCGAGCACTTGCCATCAAACCTGAATCAATATGCACAGGCACTCGACCGGCACCTTCGGGCGCTCAACAGTGACTATGACGCCAAGCGGCAGGCAGACCTTGCACTGCGGATGCCGATGGTGCACAGTGTTCCATCAGGCACATTCTATAACTGGCTTAAAGCCCGCGACAAACTCGGCGGCCAGCACAAAGTGCCCCGATTGAGCAATGATCGCCAATACGTGGATGCATTGATGGGCGAGGAGACGGCCTGATTGGCAGTCCCTAATTTTGCCGATTGCGTGATTACAATCAGCCCATCCTATCCTGGAAATGGGGTGGCTGGCGTAATCCATACTCCCATTCACCCAAACTCACTCAGGTTAACCCAACAGAACTGAAATGGATGAGCGCCTTGCCGCCAGAATATACCAGGTAGAAGAACCCAGCACCATCAGGATGGCCAAACTCAGCCGCCAGCTGGTGAAGCAGGGGCACGATGTCATCAACCTCAGCCTGGGCGAACCTGACTTCAACACACCTGACCACATCCGCAAGGCGGCCTGTGATGCCATCAACGAGGGGTTTACGCATTACCCGCCTGTATCGGGCTATGCAGTGCTGCGAGAGGCCATTGCTGAAAAACATCGCAGAGACAGCGGACTGACCTATGACCCGGCGCAGATTATGGTGAGCACAGGGGCCAAACAGGCTGTGATGAATGTCATCCTCAGCATTCTTGATGCAGGTGATGAAATCATTATCCCCACTCCGTTTTGGGTTACTTACAGCGAAATGGTCAAGCTGAGCGGGGCCACCTCGGTTTTTGTAACAACCACAGTTGAGCAGGAGTATAAGATGAGCGCCAAGCAACTGCTGGAGGCCATCACCCCAAAAACTCGTGCTCTGCTGCTTTGCAGCCCAAACAACCCCACAGGCAGCGTTTATAATCAGCATGAGCTGCATGCTTTTGCTGAAATCCTGCGCAACCACCCCAACATCATCGTGATAAGCGATGAGATATATGAGCATATCAACTTTCTGGGAAAGAATATCAGCATAGCCCAGTTTCATGGCATGCAGCAGCGCACTGTGGTGGTGAATGGGGTATCGAAAGCGTTTGCCATGACGGGCTGGCGAATAGGGTGGATTGCTGCACCAGCCTGGATTGTATCGGCATGCGAAAAACTGCAGGGCCAGTTTACCAGCGGGGCATGCAGCATCAGCCAGAGGGCCGCACTTGCCGCCATGACGGGACCTATGGAACCGACATATGAAATGCGCGAAGAGTTTTTAAAAAGGCGGAACATTGTGGTGGAGATGATGGCCGAGTGGCCTGGGACGAAATTCTGTGTGCCGCAGGGGGCATTTTATGTATTTGCTGATGTGAGCGAGTGGTTTGGCAAGTGGGGAATAAGGGGCGCAGAGGATTTCTGCCTTTACATATTGCGGGCTGGGCAGGTGGCACTGGTGGCAGGTGACGGCTTTGGTGAGCCGAAATGCGTCAGGCTGAGCTTTGCAGCAAGTGAGGAGAACCTGATATTGGCCATGAGCCGAGTGAAGGACGCACTGGAACGGCTGGGCTGATGGACTATCGGGGGCTGATTGAAGCCTGGCAGGGCAAGCGCATCATTGTGGTGGGCGACCTTATACTGGATACCTATTACCACGGCAAGGCCGAACGGATAAGCAGTGAAGCGCCTGTGCCTGTTTTTGTCAAATCGCAAACGGTGCACAAGCTGGGCGGTGCGGCCAATGTGGCTATGAACCTGACTGCGATGGGCGCAAAGTGCACGCTGATAGGCACAGTTGGGGCTGAGGGCGGTGCTGGCAGCCCCCAAAATCCCTACGCCGGGCACAATCCATCGGGCATATTGAAGGACATGCTGCGGGAATCGCACATTACTGAGGGACTTGTGCCCATTGCAGGCCGAACCCTGAGTGAAAAAATCAGGGTGGTGGCGCAGGGCCATCAGATGTTCAGGATAGACAATGAATCGAGTGAAGACATCAATTCAGCTGAGGCTGAGCAAGTGCTGCACATGGTGCGCGGCGCTGTTTCAGCAGGGGCCGATGGCATTATTCTGCAGGATTATGACCTGGGTGCCCTGTCTGCTGAGGTCATCGAGGGGGTGATGAATTTGGCTTCAGCCGCCAGCATACCGGTGATGGTAGACCCTCGGTATGCGCATATCAGGGAATATCGGGGTGTTGCGCTGCTGAAGCCCAACCTCAGGGAACTGGGCGCAGCAGTAGGCAGGCAGGTGGAACCTGTCGGCCCAGGCCTGAAGGCTGCGATGGACAGCCTGATGACAGCACTCAGCCCAAAGATGCTGCTGGTTACGCTGGGCGGGCAGGGCATGCGCTGGATAACAGCGCAGGATGAAGGATACTTAGGTGCCCATCCCCGCCAGGTATATGATGTGTCTGGGGCGGGCGACAGTGTAATCAGTTCGGCCGCACTGGCATTGGTGGCAGGGGCATCGCCGGCACAGATCGCCCAGATGGCCAACTTGGCGGGCGGCATGGCC
>CBDTVD010000290.1:0-2715 GCA_965363965.1 uncultured bacterium | reverse complement strand
ATAACCCACCGAGAAATCAACTGCACTCCAATCTTTTCGGGGGCTGATTTTTTTTGGCAGTGGAAACCCAAAACCCAGGGTGGCACCTATTTGGTTGGCTGATGGGCTGCTGCGGTATGCGGGCATCCCATAATTCAATGCCAGCCGGTATTGCACCCGGGCCAGGTAACTGGATAGTTTTTTGTTCAGCAGCCTGCCGGCATCAGGGGTGTAGCCAAATCCCAGCCCAAAATTCAGCGATGCTGACGAAGGTTCGAGAAAATCTATTCCATCGAGTTTTCGCCAATCCTGATATTGCGCATTTAATGCAAACTCAAATGTATCCCTGATGATCAGGCGCAGGCCGCCGCTGTAAGATTGAGGCAGAGTGAGGCGGCCTGCCTTTTCAGATTTTGTAACGAGGCTATCCTGGGGAAATTCGCTGCCTGAAGGCAGAGAGTAATAGAAGTTGACTACCTCCAGCGTGCGATTATTGCTGAGGTTCCCGCCAAAATTTGCTGCCAGGCCGAATTGGAATCTTACATCACGGCTCTCACGGGTCGCATAGCTTACTCCCCCACCAAATGATAACCCGCCCAAAACGTCACTTGTGGTGCGCTGAATGCTGATGAGGGCAAGGGAATCGGGAAAATAGTTTTTAACCGTCAGCGTACGCTGGCCGAAAATGTAACTGCCTTCAGCCCCGAGCCTTATCCGAGGCAGAACCTCAAGCCCAGTGCCCAGAAAAACGCGATTGAGGCCACCGCTGCCGACATACCTATCGGTTACTGATAAGCCAAACAATTCACTGGTTGAGGAGAGATTATAGCCGATTTCAGAATAAGGGGCAAGCCCGAAAGTGAGCCCCCATTTCGAGGTACTGTCGAGCCCAGCCGAAAAGGTTATGTATTCCAAATTTCCGGCAATGTCTTTAAAGCTGCTGCCCCCAGCGGCATATTTATACTGTTCTCCCCGCACAGCAAGCCCGAATGCAAAACTGCGCACCATGCCGAATGACGCAGGGTTTGCGAGCGAGATTCTATTTGTTTCAAACATGGCAGGGTTGGGCCCGCCCATGCTGGTCTCCCATCCTGTAGCAGGCTGATGGATAAGGCCAATTCCCTTTCTTGAAAGCGGATTGTTTAAAGATTGCCCCCCTGAATGAACAGAAATGAATAAGCCCAGGGCAGTGAGAAAAATAATTTGAAAATTATACATTGAGGGCAAGAATTTCTCTGAGGCCCAGCAGCACCAGCTCTGGCTCGACAAAATCCACATTTTTAAACTGGCCGGCAAAGTAACGGCTGTCGCCGCCGCAGAATACCGTTTTGCAATTTGAGAATAGGGAAGCAGTGTGTGACATGTATTCGGCAACTTCGGCCTTAATGCCCTGGAGGACGCCGCTGCGGATGCTTGCGATAGTGGAATTGCCTATCAATTCCCAATATTCAGATTCATTAACCATTGGCAGCCCCACCGTAAACTGATGCATCGCTTTAAACCGCATGTGCATTCCGGGGCTAATTGCACCCCCGATGAAATGGCCTTGCTCATCAATCAAATTATAAGTGATGCATGTACCAAACGAAACGGCCAGCACAGGCTTTGACTGTGAAATATGCCATGCCCCCGTCGAGATGGCGATTCTGTCTGCCCCTAAATCGCCAGGGGGCTGGTAGCTGATTTTGATCGGCAGTTTTATACCTGAGGAGCAAATCACGAATATGGAAGATTTGGTCTTCAGGTAATTCATAAGGTGAGGAGGCAAATGACCCGAGGCCGCTAAGATGGTCGCAGAAAAATTCAGCCCGCTCAAAGTTTGATAAAGGGCCCTCGTATCTGAAAGCGGGAATTGAGTGATTTCCGGCCCTCCCAATTTTCCGCCGCGAAAAATGCCCAGTTTTAAAAACGAGTTTCCCACATCAATGGCACACCAGCTCAAATCGTTGCCACGCACTTCAATTCAATGGCAATTGGGGTTGGCAGTTTATTGATTTCAGCGGTGGTGCGGCAAGGGGGATTGGTGCTGAAATACTGAGCCCAAAGGCGATTATAGGTGGCGAAATCAGCCTGCATATTCGTCAGGAAAACAGTAACATCCACCAGATTTTCCCAGTTAGTACCGGCATCTTCCAAAATATCTCGGACGTTTTTGAATACCGAATGACACTGTGCTTCAATGTCATAACTCACAATTCTTCCATCCGAATCTAATTCTACGCCAGGAATGTTTGGGTTACCTTTTTGCCTGGGGCCTACTCCACTGAGAAAAAGCAAATTGCCCACTCTTTTTGCATGGGGGTATAGCCCAACGGGTGCCGGTGCGCGATTGCTGTTGATTGCCTGATTGCTCATTTTATCTCGATTTCTTCGAACTCCTCAACACTGGCCCCATTTTGATTGATGATCATGGCTTTGTTGGAAACCAGTTTGTGCTCGTAATAATTTTTTGGATGTACCTTATAAACTTTTACCTCGAACATATGGGTTTGCGGATTCATGCCTATGACTGAAAATGATTTGTCATCTTTAAATCCAGTATAGATGACATATTCATGCTGAGGAGAATTGGCAAGCAATTGCTCCTCTATAAACCAAATGCTTTCTGTGCCCTCTATTCCATTGAGGTCATACTTGTAGAGGGTAACCCAGTCATCTTTTGTTTTGTCAAAGTACACCACAGTGGCAAAATCTCCCCCGCGATTGCTGCGCCTGTAAAAAAGCGTGTCGGATACG
>CBDTVD010000289.1:0-2733 GCA_965363965.1 uncultured bacterium | reverse complement strand
GCCGCCGATGTCCACCAGTCCGGCGGTGTCATCACCGGCCTTGGCCAGTAGGGCCTCGCCATCGCGCGGCAGGGTTTTCAGCCAGTGGATGCTGTTTTTATAGCTGCAGTGCTCGCTCCACATCACACTGAAAATGCTGAGCTCGGTAAAGTTGGGCTCCCTGCCCATGATGGTCAGGATTTTCTGGTATTCGTCCTCATTGAGGCCAAGCTTTAGGGCAGTTTCCCGCATGGCCGGCAAAGGTAAGGTGCCTTTGGCAGGGGCGGGGATTTATCGGGAAGCAAACAGCAGCCGTCGCTGCTTCACTAGTTCGGGCACGTAGCTGTTTTTCTGAATGCCATTGCCCAGGCCCAGCCGCTGATACACACTGCCCCCGATGCCGGGCACAACCATCTCTCCATCCAATTCATCGTCCTCAGCGAAAAAGAAGTACTCGAATTTTTGGGTAATATGCGGCTCAAACTCGCTTTCAAGCCTGCCTTCAGCGCCGGTTCTGATAACGGGGGCCACAATCAAAATGCGATCAGGATTGACATGATCAATCAGCCTTGCCAAGTTGGTTCGCACCACACATGACCCTGAGATGATGGACTTGATGACAATCAGTATATTGGCCTGATTAACTTCAGGCTCTCGAAATTCCCTTATGACTGGTGCGACTGATTCATTGTTTTCTGAAAATGGTTTGTGCTTGTAATTCCAGAGCACATTGAGGCTGAGTTTCTCACCCAATATTGGTTGGAGCACATCCCAAATCCCGCGACCCAGAAAGTCGGCATCTTCCACGGTGGAGACTATTGCCGCCCGAGACTGGGCTTTGAGGCTTGATACAATCAAATGTCCCAGCGCTTTTCCCAATGAATGGAAAGCATCTCTATATCTGCCAACAGAAGCAGATTTATCGGCAAGGGTGGAAAGTGCATCCTGCACCGATTGATCATGGGCGGCAATGGGGGTAAGCGTTCTCATTCGGGGGAGCAGCTTAAAAATGGTGAAAGGGATTCAAAATCTGAGAATGGCCCAGCCCTCAAAACACCAGACAGCCATTCAAAATAGTTTCGAGAACCGAATGACATTAATATACCTTTTTCAAATAGGTAGCGAAAATTTCTTCATAGGTTTTACCCCGATAGTTGCTTTTGCCGCCTGCATTTTTTCGGTTGAGGTAAGAAAATTCCTTTTCCCCTTTTTCTATGCCATAGATTCGAGTAAGGTCTCTTTTGCTGATCACCGATGCAATATTAAGGCTGTGCGCTAAAATCACCTGCAGAAAATTATCCAGCGCGTGTGGAGAAAAAGTCCATTGGAACCAGTAGCCAGATTGCCTGAAAACTGTACTTGGCCCCACCAGAGTGGGCGCCTTTGCACTCGTATGATGCTGAATTTGATGCCGACTTGCCGTGTTGTCCAGCGGTGACCCCACCATGCCACTAATTGGCTGCAATAGCCGAACTTTGCACCGCAGTGCCGCTGATGGCCCCCCCTTAAGGCATTGCTGAACGTTAGGCCGAGCATCATTAAATTCTGAAAATGGCGAGCCACCCCTATTACCCCGAGTCGCCGCCTACTGTAACGGTCAGTCGCAGGCTGAGATTCAATGCCGCACACCGGCTGCACAACCCTGCGTGGACTGATGACCGCAACACCCAGGTTTTCGGCCCCTGTGCCAACCCCAATTATCATGGCCACAACTATGTGCTGATGGTGGAAGTAACAGGCCCAGTTGACCCCGAAACAGGGTATGTAATAGACCTCAAGGAGCTGAACGAAATAGCCAAGCGCGATGTAATCGAAAAACTCGACCACCGGAACCTGAACCTGGATGTGCCCTGGTTTGCCAGCCTGAATCCATCGGCTGAAAACATAGCAGTGGTGGTGTGGCACGTGCTGCGCCCCAGCATCGCCCCAGCCCTGCATCTCCGCATCGTTTTGCATGAAACCGAAAACAACCGCGCCGAATATGCCGGATGACCAATCAATCCCCATCAATGGTGCACCTGCCCAAAAGGGAACCGGCATGGAAGAGGCCGAAAAAATCAGGCTCATCAGCCAGAAGTTCGGCGAGATAATGGAAGCGCTGGGCCTGGATTTAAGCAATGACAGCTTGAAGAACACGCCGCACCGCGTAGCCAAAATGTATGTGCAGGAAGTATTCATGGGCCTGAACCCGCGCAGGAAACCCAAGATGACCCTGTTTGAAAACACCTATGAGTACGGGGAAATGGTGCACATAGGCTGCATCGAGTTCCACAGCATGTGCGAGCATCACTTTATGCCATTTTTCGGCAAAGCCCATGTAGCCTATATCCCCGGCAGCAAGGTCGCTGGCCTCAGCAAATTCAACCGACTGGTTGATTACCATGCCCGCCGCCCGCAGGTGCAGGAAAGGCTGACAATAGAAATTGCTGAGGACCTCAGCGCCACACTCGGCACCCCCAGCGTGGCTGTGCTGATGGAGGCCAAGCACCTCTGCGTGGCCGCGCGTGGGGCAGAGGATGACCAGAGCATCACCACCACTGCCCGATACCTCGGCCGATTTGGGGCAGAGACCGAGCTGCGCCGCGAATTCCTCAGCCACATCAAACGATAAAATCAAAATGGACCCCAGAGAACACTACGGCCGGTTTCTGCAATTCTTCACCTGGATGCACCGCCAGGTGAGCAAGGCCATGGATGCCACCCCCAACCTTGACCCCAGAGCAAGGAAACTGGAAGCCCACACCATCCAAAGCA
>CBDTVD010000288.1:0-2738 GCA_965363965.1 uncultured bacterium | reverse complement strand
AGTAAATCACGGAGTAAATTAGGCCAAGGGTCCCAAGGTAGCCAGTTAATGCACAGATAAATCTCTTCGGATGCACAGATAAATCCCTTCGGATACACAGATAAATCCCCTCGGGTGCATAGATAACCCTGGCTCTACGCAGGCTGATTACATATAGACGAGTAAATCACGGAGTAAATCACTGAGTAAATGGCGGAGTAAATCACGGAATAAATCCCTGGCATGCCCTCAGCCCCCCTCTTTTACCTTTGCGCCTGCGATGGCAGCGGAGCAAAACAGCCCCTACCATGGGCCGCCTATTCAGATGGTGGACCTGGTGGGGCAATACCAGAAAATCAAGGCGGATGTGGATGCCCGCATGGCGAGCGTTGTCAGCAGAGCGGCGTTTATCAGGGGGCCAGAGGTAAACGAGTTTGAGCGCGAACTGGGGGCATTCCTCGGCGGGGCTGAGGTGATCGCTTGCGCCAACGGTACCGATGCCCTGCAAATCGCCCTGATGGCGCTCGGTCTGCAGCCCGGCGATGAGGTCATTACGCCCGACTTCACTTTTGTGGCTACCACCGAGGTCGTCCGATTGCTGGGGCTGGTGCCTGTGCTGGTGGATGTTGATCCGCACACTTTCAACATTTCGCCAGCGGCCATCAAGGCAGCCATTGGGCCCAACACCAGGGCGATTGTGCCCGTCCACCTGTTCGGCCAATGTGCCGACATGCAGGCAATAATGGCCATTGCCAGGGAACACAGCCTCTATGTAATCGAGGACAATGCGCAGGCACTCGGTGCAGTTTATCAGGGCAATCAGGCTGCCGGCACCATCGGCGACATTGGCACAACCAGTTTCTTCCCCAGCAAAAACCTCGGCTGCTATGGCGATGGGGGGGCATTGTTTACCAAAAATGCTGAACTGGCCCAGCGCATCCGCAGCATAGCCAACCACGGCCAGGGCGAGCAATACTATTATGACCACATTGGCGTCAACAGCCGGCTCGATACCCTGCAGGCGGCGGTCCTGCTGGCCAAACTTCCCAGGCTGACCCAGTACAACAATGCCCGAACCCAGGCCGCCGACCGATATGATGAACTCCTGGGCAATCTCACGGGGATCACTATTCCTTATCGCGAGCCCAGCAGCACGCACATCTTCCACCAATACACCCTGAAGATCGAGGGCGGCAGGCGCGATGCGCTGATGGCCCACCTAAGTGCCAGGGGTATCCCCAGCAAGGTCTATTATCCAGCGCCCATCCACGCCAGCGGGGCCTACTCCCAGGCAAGCCGATTCAGCAAAGCCGCCCTCCGCAATACCCTTGCCCTTTGCGCTTGCGTCCTCAGCCTGCCCATGCACACCGAGCTCAGCGATGAGCAGCAGCGGTACATTTGCCGCCAAACTGCCGATTTCTGCGGATAGTATCGGCCAGCCACTTTTTCCACTCTCTCCCCCCATAAAAAAGTAATTTCCCAATCATGCAGATTGCAGTTGTCGGTACCGGATACGTCGGCCTTGTTACAGGAACCTGTTTTGCCGAGACCGGCAACCACGTAGTCTGTGTGGACATTGACGCCCGTAAAGTCGAGCGGATGCGCGCGGGCGAGGTGCCCATTTATGAACCCGGCCTTGAAATGCTTTTCGAGCGCAACCTGAAGGCAGGCAGGCTGAGTTTTACGACCGACCTCGCCGAGGGCATTGAGGGTGCTGAAGTAATCATGCTGGCTTTGCCGACCCCCCCAGGGGAAGATGGCTCTGCAGATTTGCGCTATGTGCTTGGGGTGGCCGAGCAGCTCGGCCCCATGCTGAAAGGATACACCGTAATCGTTGATAAAAGCACTGTGCCTGTCGGTACGGCTGCCCTGGTGGCTGAGCACGTTGGCCGCGCCGCAGCCGCAGAGTTCGACATCGTCAGCAATCCCGAGTTTCTGCGTGAGGGCGTGGCAGTGGACGACTTTCTGAAACCCGAGCGGGTGATTGTGGGCACCAGTTCTCCCCGCGCACAGGCAGTAATGGAGCGCCTCTATGCCCCTTTCGTCCGCCAGGGAAACCCCGTCATCATCATGGATGAGCGCAGCGCTGAGCTGACCAAATACGCCGCCAACGCCTTTCTGGCGACCAAGATCACCTTTATGAATGAAATCGCCCAGATATGCGAGCGCGTAGGCGCTGACGTTGACCGTGTACGCATCGGCCTGGGCACCGATACGCGGATTGGCAAGCGATTTCTTTTCCCCGGTGTGGGTTACGGGGGCAGCTGCTTCCCCAAGGATGTGCAGGCCCTCCGCAAAACCAGCGCCGATTTCGGCTATGATTTCCGCATTCTCAGCGCTGTGATGGACGCCAACGATGTCCAGAAAACTCACCTGCTCAGCGGATTGAGGCGATACCTCGGCGGCAGTCTTCAGGGCAAAACCATCGCCATCTGGGGCCTCGCATTCAAGCCCAACACCGATGACATCCGTGAGGCACCTGCCCTGGAAAACATAGATGCTCTGCTTTCTGAAGGGGCCCGCATCCGAGCCTATGACCCGGAGGCAAATGCAAACGTCAGCCGAATCTATGGCACCCGCATCGAAATTCTCGATGACGCCTATGCCGCGCTGGATGGTGCCGATGTGCTGATGATAATGACCGAGTGGAGCGAGTTCCGCACGCCAGACTTCCCCCGAATGGAGGCCCTGCTGCGCCGCAAAGCCATCTTCGACGGCCGAAACCTCTACGACCCGAAGCGCCTCGCCGCGCTGGGCTT
>CBDTVD010000287.1:0-2745 GCA_965363965.1 uncultured bacterium | reverse complement strand
GATATTCAGCCATGCCTCGATAGAGAAACCAGTTGGCATATTTGTTCCCCACAAAGCCATCATCATCAAAAGTATACCAAATAATATGCGGCCGCTTAGGGGCAAGGGAATCTTGGGCAAAGGTGATGGTGAGCCTGCACAAGGCCAGTATTATGAATACCGTTGTTTTCATGTCAATAAAGGTTTTTTCAGCACATAATAACTGACAGTTGGGCCTGTCAAAGTTATGACACCCTTTGCTCCGCACGCCGCCCGAGGTGCTCGGCCAGGCTGCACCGTAAGTTTGCCTGGCAAAGCCCGAAAAAAATTGAGCACCGACAGCCCGCAGCAGAGCATTGAACAGGCCATTCAGCGATACCTCGGCCTGGATGAGGGCGAACTCCGCTTTGATTATGAGGAGATTGAGGGCCGCACAAGGCTGAGCCTGGTAACCATCAACCCCAGGCACCGTCAGCAGTTCCTCTTTCATACCACTGAGGGCCTGAGCAAGGATGAGGCAGGGGAGAAAATGCTCGATTACATCCGCAACACCCGCGATGCCGAGAACAGCTACACCATCCAGTGGGCGATGAAAGGCACCACCGACCTGCACACCAGTTACTTCAGGGCACCTGACATTTATTCGGCACTGGACAAACTGCACTATGGCCGCGATGCCAGCAGCCTGACAGTGTATGTGGTGCAGCTGAACCCCATCAGCTGAAAGCAAAGCATCGGGGGGTAACGCAAGGGCATGAGATTCCAGGGAAAATCGGTGGTGGTTACGGGTGCAAGCGCTGGCATAGGGCTGGCGATTGCCAGGGCATTCGGCGCGCGCGGGGCCAAACTGACCATCAGCGGGCGAAATGCTGAAAACCTGAATGCGGCCGCAGCCGAACTGAGGGCCGCAGGTGCCGATGTGCTCGCCATCCCCGGCGATGTCAGCCGATGGGGTGATTGTGAGGAACTGATCGGCGGGGCCATTGCGCGCTCGGGCGGGGTGGATATCCTCATCAACAACGCGGGCATCAGCATGCGCAGCCTTTTCGCCGACACCGATATCGCCGTGCTTCGGCAATTGATGGAGGTCAATTTTTGGGGGGCAGTCAACTGCACAAAACTTGCCTATGCCAGCATACAGGCTCGGCGGGGCAGCATAGTGGCATCAGCAGCATCGCAGGCTATAAGGGGCTGCCGGCACGCGCCGGATACAGTGCCAGCAAATTCGCCCTCAATGGCTTTCTCGAAACACTGCGGATTGAGAATCGAAAGACAGGTGTGCATGTGCTCACCTGCGCCCCTGGTTTCACGGCCAGCAACATTCGCAATACAGCACTCAGGGGCGATGGCTCCGCACAATCCGAAACTCCGCTTGATGAAGCCAGCCTGATGCAGCCTGCCGAGGTGGCCCAGCACCTGCTGCGCGCAATCGAGCAAAGAAAGGCCGAGCTGATCCTCACTCGCCAGGGCAGGCTCACCGTCCTGATGAACAAACTCGCCCCCCGCTGGCTTGATGGCAAGGTGTGGCAGGTGATGGCCGCCGAGAAAAACAGCCCATTGGGATGAAAATTTTCTGCATAAAGTTTCGGGTGCATAACACTGGCTTAACATTGCCAGCCTGAACTTCGCAGGGCCTTATGCCGCGTGCCGCAATCATTCTTTTAGCCCTGCTGGTGCCAGCCCTGCTGATAAACTGCAAGGGCCCTGCCGATGGCCGGCGCGGCAAAACCCTGAAACTGAAGGGAAGCGACACGGGTTTGCCCATCAGCCAAAAGCTGGCTGAGGAATACATGAAAACCCCAGGCACCCAGGCCATCACCGTCAACGGCGGCGGCAGCGGCGTAGGCATCGCAGCCCTGCTGGACGGCACCACCGACATCGCCATAAGCAGCCGAGGCCTCAAACTCGATGAAAAACTCAAGTTCTTTCAGCGAAAAGAGGACATTACCACCGTGGTGGTGGCTTATGATGCCCTGGCCATCATCGTCAACAAAGCCAATCCGCTGCAGCAAATCACGCGGCAGCAGGTAGAGGACATTTATACAGGCAAAGTAACCAACTGGAAGGAACTCGGCGGCAGCGATTTAAAAATTGTCGCCTACGCCCGTGAGACCAGCAGCGGCACTTACGAGTTTTTTAAAGAGCATGTGATGGCCAAAAAAAGCTATGCCAAAGAGGCCCTCAACTTGCCCGCAACTGGTGCAATTGTGCAGAGTGTAGGGCAGACACCAGGTGCAATCGGCTATGTGGGCCTCGCTTATTTAGACCCTTCCCTGAAGGTGCTCCCCATCAGCTATAAGGAGGGCATCTTTGTAGGCCCGAGCATCGAGACAGCCAAAAATGGCACTTATCCGGTCGCCCGCCCGCTCTATTACTTTTACCCTCAGAATCTCGAGGCCAAAGTGAAATCATTCGTCGCTTACTGCCTGTCACCTCAAGGGCAGAGGGGGGTAGCTTCTACGGGCTACATACCTGCACTGTAGAAAAAAATCACACAATAGCCACACAAAACCTTTGCGCGCCCTAAAAAACAAAAAACCCGCTGAATATTTCATCGAGGGCGTGCTGGTGGTCAGCGGCCTGGTTACAAGCCTGGCCGTGCTGATGATCATCGTCTTTCTTTTCAGTGAGGCGTTCGGGCTTTTCGGCTCCCCCAGCATTGAGAGCGGCACCGTGCTGATTGTCAACAAACAAAACACAGTCGGAGACCTGACAGCCGAGCAGGTAAAAGACATTTTTGATGGCAAGATAAAAACCTGGGCCGAA
>CBDTVD010000286.1:0-2754 GCA_965363965.1 uncultured bacterium | reverse complement strand
CCCAAGACAGTTTGGCCCCCAAGCGACCCCACATCATATACTACACCTGGTATGGAGAAGATTTTGTGGGGAATAAATATGCCAATTGGTTTCTCTATCGGGGCATGGCTGAATATCTGGAATATAACAATACAGAATCTTCAGTATTTACAATTGTGCATGCATCCAAGAATTACAAAGGCAATCTTTACCCACCGCCAATGGCTAAAGATTATTCATTTGGCCTTTCAAAAAGCACCTCAACGTTTCCCGTTGGTTACTTATTCTACGATGACTATCCCATGCGTCTCTCCCCTTTCTATCCCTTTGATGGCGTGCCATCGGCGGGAATCAAGTTTATGGATTCTATCCATGCCCGCAGGGAGCCGCTGGAATTCAGCATTCAGCAGGAGGTTTATCCTGATGGCCAGCACTTCAAACTCAAACTGTGGGCATCATTCTTAGGCGACCCTGACTGGCGGTATCAGCCAAATCCAGTGCGCTGGTGGGTCTGGCTGACAGAGGACAGCATCAATGCCCCGCAGCACTCGTATGGCTGTGAGCCAGTGTACAACAAGCAGGGATGGAATTGTGTATGTGAGCGTGAGCCCGATGAAGACTATTGCACGCTTGAAAACTTCCACCACCGCTTTGTGCTGCGGCAAATGCTCACGGGCATCTGGGGCGATGGGGAGGCTATACCCAAGGGGGCCAAGCGCGGCAATGTCTTCAGCATGACACTCGACAGCATCCCCATTGACACTCTCTGGAATCTCGACCGGCTGTGGATACAAACGGGGGCCTACTATGCTCCGAGCGATACATCAGGCCCGGCATTGCAGGCCATCAACGCGCGGCAGTGGCGGTATAACCCCACACTGGTGGGCATCAAACAAGTGCCGCATTACAGCCTTCGCCTATTCCCCAACCCAATCGAAAGCGGCGGCGGGGTCAGCCTCGATTACATCCTCAGCGGCAGCGAGGTCGGCTGGCTGCAGGTTACCGATGTAGTGGGAAGGCCAGTGTATCGAGACCGCCTGCTGGGCCAGGGCCGCACCCTCATCCCCACCGATGGGCTAAGTGCAGGGGTCTATCTGGTCAGCCTGCGAGGCAGCTCGGGCACATCGGGCACTGGCAGGGTGGTGGTGCGGTGAATGGCTCAGCCCACCATTAAAAACTGCGCAAAACGCCGAATATGATTGCGCGGCCCGTTTCATCGCTGAAATATCGGAGCCGATTGAGATAATCTCGATATCGGCTGTTGAGCAGATTATCAGCGCGAAAGCTGAAATGCCACTGACTGTTATGCAGCCCAGGCAGATCAGCCGACCATCTGAGGCCGAGCAGGGCATAGCCATCGGGCGGCGGAACGAAATCCTGAGCGGGCAGCAATCGGCCCTGCCGCGCCGAGAAGTGGGCATTGACCTCGAACTCCATTTTCTGGAACCTGCCGAGTTCGGGTAACCCTCGGCTGAGTGTGAGTGTGAGGTTGGCAGGGGCCATGCCTATCAGCGGAATGCTGCTGGTTTGGTCGGTGCCGCGCAGCAGGCTTCCCTTCGCTATGGCCTCCCAGTTTCGGGGCAGGCTGGCACTGATGCCTGCATCGGCGCCCAACAGCAGGGCATCGGTTTGTGCATAGCGAAAGACGGGGAAACTCCCCCTGATGGTCTGGCGCAGTTCGGCAGTGGGCTGCAGATAAATAAAATTGCTGATTTGCTGGGCATAGGTCAGAAAATCGAGGTGAATGTTCTTCTTCCATTCACCCTCAAAACTGAGTGCGGCTTTCAGGCTGTGCTCGGTGCGGAGGGTGGGGTCGCCCTCTTCTATTCCGCTCACTCCCTGGTGCAGGCCGTTGCTGTAGAGTTCATTGATGCCTGGGTTTCGGCCAGCGAGGCCGAGATTAAGCGCCAGCCTGCGATGGCCCTGGCCCCTGAGGGAACCCCCTGCCGAGGCAGAGAAAATCCCCCACTGATTGGTGTATCGCACCACCTCCCTGGGCACCCCCCTGCTGATGGCGGCCACCTGCTGAGCGGTGAAATCATATCGGCTGCCAAACTCGATGGTTTTCTTCCCCCGCTCGGCAGTGGTCAGCAGAAAAACTCCGCCTTTTTGCTCCAGATAATCGGGTATCAGGGGCAGTATGCCCGTGCCGGGCTGATTGGTGTTGCTGGCAAAAGTGTATTGCAGGCCAGTGCGCAAGGCAAGCCCTGCGGATAGTTTTCGGCTCCATCGGCCCTCAGCAAAACTGCTCCATTGCTGCAGGCTGAGTGCGGGTGCAGTGCTGCGGCCCCCTCGGCGGATGTCGAACTCTTTTCGGTTATTGAGCTGGGCGGCATAGGCCAAGTGTGCAAGCCCGCCCCATGCTGGCATATCAGCTTGCAATTTCAGCATGTGATGCCCCACCTGCTGCCGAGGTGCCACCAGCCGATAGCTGAATGTATCGGAAGTATATAAGGGGATTGGCCGAGTGAAACTTTCTTCAAGGTCGGTTACATTGCCGATGTGGCTCCCCCTGAGGATGCCAAGTTCCGTATTAAAAGTGCTGAAGAACAGCCGAGTATCCGCTTTTTTCAGCACTTTGCGTTCCAATTGCAGGGTGGCATTGTCTTCGGCTGAGCCTGTGTTTCGCAGAAAGTAATCGGGTGCTCGGCGGTCGCCGCTCCTTTTCATGCTGCCCGTAACTCGCCAGCTGAATATCGGCGCGGCCTGCTTGAGCTGGAGGCTGGCCACCGCGCCCCTGCCATTGGTGCTGAAGCTGAGCCCGGCTTTGCCATG
>CBDTVD010000285.1:0-2781 GCA_965363965.1 uncultured bacterium | reverse complement strand
CCAATGATTTCAGTTTGCCGCTACGGGTCAATCTTTCGCAATATCCTTTTCACACTTTCCTTCTGACTGACCCAAACGCCTGGACGGTGGAACCTGAAACCTACCAACTTTCAATTGCTGAATTGCAGAATGATCCCAATTTCACGCACAATCTTACCGTCACGGCAGAAAAACTTCCCAGCAAAAAGGGCGAAATGGTCATAACACTGCACAATCGCATTCCCCAGTGGCTGAAAGATATTAGCAGCACCGATGACAAGACCATCGCAACCAACCCACTGCAACAAGGCAAAACATTCGGTATTGCCGACTTATCAGCAGGCATTGCAAAGGCATATGCCGAGCATAGCAAGCAACCACTCGGCACCATTATCATCAAAACCCAACCCTAAATAAGTTACCATACAATGAAGAAATTCAGCCAACACCTTTATGAACTCTGGGGCGCCAACAACCTTTATGGCCGTGGACTCAAAGAACACTTGCGCGGCCTCGACCTTGCGGGCCTCGATTATTCCCGCACCAGCGGCACTTACCAAGTCATTTTCAGCTGGCTGGTTCTCACCGTCCTGGTTTTTTGGGCCCTGTATTACTTTGTCAATCGAAAGCCCAGGTTTAGCCGTCGCTCCACCTGGGGCTTGGTCATGCTCGGGGTGGTCTTACTCAATTGCGTCATCGGATTTTACATTCCTTGGAAAGCCCTGAATACTGGCATGTTTGCATCATCCATCATTTCATTCAGCACCGCTGATATCGTGTTTTTCAGCCTCACCAATGGCTTTTGGGCCGCTATTTTATTCCTGATTTTCACATTCCTCATAAAAATCAAGCCCCTTGGTGCCCTGAGCCCCAACAGGCACACACCCTTCAAGCAATAACTCTCAATGAGCAAAAGATTATTCGTATTCGCCGTTGGCGGCACAGGCAGCAGAGTGTTAAAATCCTTAGTTATGCTGCTGGCAGCTGGTGTAAAGCCCAGCGGAGAACCATTCGAGATCGTCCCCATCATCATCGACCCTCATGAGGCCAATGAAGACCTCAAACGCACAGTTGCATTGATGGAGGACTACCAAAACATTGTCGATAAAATAGGCACAGAAACGGGCTTTTTTTCAACGTCCTTAAAGACTCTCGCCAAAATTGACCCCACGGGTAACACCCTGCAGGACAGCTATGCCTTCAATATGAAGAACGTGGCAGGGCAAAAATTTAAAGACTATATCGGCTATGAGCAAATGGACGATGAAAACGCAGCCCTTGTCGATATCCTCTTCAGCGGCCGAAGCATAGATGCCCATGGCAGGGCAGTTTCCGTTAAAGATGTCAATATGGATATCGGCTTTGTAGGCAACCCGAACATCGGCAGCGTCGTGTTGAACGACGTCCGAAACTCGCCCGAGTATAAGGCCTTTGCCAACAATTTTGGCGAACAAGACCGCATCTTCATCATCAGTTCAATTTTTGGCGGAACCGGCGCCGCGGGCTTTCCAGCTTTGCTGAAAAACATTCGGCAAGCTGATGGCAGCACCGCAGGGTACTTACGCGAAAGTGCTGTCGGCGCGCTCACCATCATGCCCTATTTCAACATTGAGAATGACGACAAAAGCCCTATCAACAGGGGCGACTGGTTTCAAAAAACCCGCTCGGCCTTAGAGTATTATCGGCAGAACGTTACCCCCAATGTCCTCTTTTACCTCGGCGACAATGGTTCCGCAAGCGTCTATAAAAATGACCCTGGGACTGGCGGCCAAAAAAACGATGCCCACGTAATCGAACTCATTGGAGCCCTGGCCATCATCGACTTTTTGGAAATGGATGACCGCGAATTAAAATCGCCTGGAGGCAGACCCTCCAAGCCAAAATACAAGGAGTTCGGCATTGAAGGCAATGATGACATAATGAACCTGATGAGCTGGAATAAGGACACAAGAGAAAAACTCAACTTGAAAACAGCAGCATTCTATCTCTTCAGCCGATACTTCAACCACTACTTGCCCGACAACCTGGGCAAGGATACCTGGATGAATGATGCGCCAGTTATCCATCAATCTTTTAAAGCAACCAATTTTTACAAAGACATGGAAAAGTTTCTCCTTGCCTATAATCAATGGCTTGGCGAGCTTTCAACCAATCGCCGAGGCTATTCTCCGTTTAACCTCTCGATTAAAGAGATGGAAAAAATGTACGCGGGAATCGAACCTCGTAAAACGGGCATTTTTGGTTCATCCCGGCTCCAATTCAGCCATCTGGATGAATACCTCAACCCAAAAACCGACAGCAACAAATACACTGAACAGGCGGAGAAACTGATGCGCAAACTGCACGAGGCCACCAAAAGGGTGCTCTCCAAAAGATTCGACCACTTCCATCATTTGCCCGAAACGGCAGAGACTAAATAACCCTTAAATCCCCAAAATGAAATACGTATTTAGATTACATAAAGAAGGTGCTGAGGGCAGCAACTGGTTCGATACCCAAACCGCCCTCGGACAAAAGGTGATATCCGCCATTACTGACCCCACTGGTGGCAGCAAAACCGAACTCCCAGCCGCCATTCCTTCGCCTTTTGCAAGGCTCAAGTTGGTGGAAGCTGCCTATGCCGCTCTCGCCAACACCGATACGCTGAAAAAACAGAAGAGGAATGCCAGCCAATTCGCCAGCGACGAAGACGAGCGCCTGGTGAGTGGAGCACTGGATATTGCTGAGATGATCTTTAATGCAGAAAGCCTGCGGGGCGACCTCAAAATTTTTAGTTGGAAGCGCGATGAGGCCCTCCGAACC
>CBDTVD010000284.1:0-2810 GCA_965363965.1 uncultured bacterium | reverse complement strand
AAGCAAGGAATACGCTTACAATACTGATACTGAAGCCAAACTGGAAGAACTTGAGAAATCTGCCAAAGAAGACCACTACCTCGATGGAATACAGGCTGACCTGAATGCGCTGAAGGCAAAACTGGCAAGCGAAAAAAAGGAAGATGTAAGCAAGCACAAAGCCCTGATCAGCGAGTTGCTGGAAGAAGAAATCGCCAGCCGATATTATTATCAGCGCGGACGCATCATCAGCAGTTTTGATGATGACAAGGATGTGCTGGAAGCAGTGGCGGTGCTGAATGACATGCCGAGGTATAAAAAATTGCTCTCAGCCAGCAAATAGAATATCACAGGCAATCAGAAAAATTCAAAAGGGGGCAGAATTTCTGCCCCTTTTTTTATTTTCAGCCTTCCATCATGTTGCTCAGCCAGCCGCTTTCTTTCCGGGCATTGCCGCCAAGCAGGCTGAGCTCAGCAATCAATTTGCTGATGGGCATGCTTTGCAGCCAAACGCGTCCAGTCCCCCGCAAGGTGGCCAAAAAAATGCCTTCCCCGCCAAACACCATTGACCTGAGGCCGCCTGCCCGCTGAATATCGAAATCAATGCCTGGCTCATACCCCACTATACATCCAGTATCTACCCTGAGGGTTTCATTGCGGAGCTGGCGTTCAATAACCACTCCGCCGGCATGTATAAATGCAAAGCCATCGCCTTGCAGCTTCTCCATGATGAATCCCTCGCCCCCAAAAATTCCTGCTCCGATTTTCCTGTTGAAGGTAATGCTGATTTTTGTACCCAAAGCAGCACACAGAAACGCATCCTTTTGCACGATTACCTGGCCGCCAAGTTCAGCCAGATTCATTGGTATGATTGTGCCAGGATAAGGTGCGGCAAAGCCTACCTTGTGCTGCCCAGCCCCCATATTGGTAAAGTGGGTGAGAAAGATGCTCTCACCGCTCAAGGCTCTCATGCCTGCATTCATCAGTTTGCCCAGGATGCCCTGGCTGGGCTCGCTGCCATCGCCCATCTTGGTGCGGAAGTCTATTCCTTCAGTCATATACACCATTGCACCTGCTTCGGCAATTACAGTCTCTTGGGGGTCGAGGGTAACCTCCACCATCTGAATGTCTTCGCCGATTATTTTGAAGTCGATTTCGTGGCTTTTTTGCATGATAGGGCAAAATTGCAAATTATTGCCGACCTTTGCACCCTCAATAACAATCTCTGTTTCTTTTAGCAAGAATGGCAGTTAAAATCCGCTTACAGCGCAAGGGGCGCAAACAGCAGCCCTATTATTACATCGTGGTAACCGATAGCCGCAAGGCTCGCGGTGGCCAGTTCATTGAACGCCTGGGGTCCTATAACCCCATGACCGACCCAGCCTCCATCGATCTGAATGCCGACCGTGCCCTGGTGTGGCTTAACAATGGTGCCCAGCCAAGTGAAACCGCTCGGCGGATACTCAGCTATAAAGGTGTCATGTTCCAAAAATTCCTGCAGCGAGGGGTAGCCCTCGGTGCATTGACCCAGGAAGTAGCTGACGAGAAACTCAGCACTTGGCTGCAAGGCAAGGAAAAGCAGATTCAGGATAAGGTAAACTCGCTTGAAGGTGCTGGCCGCAAAAAGCGTCAGGATGCTCTGGATAAAGAAAAAGCAGTCAACCAGACCAGGATGGATGCCCTGAAAGCCAAGCGAGACGAATTGGCAGCAAGTGCTGCTGCCGCCGCGAAAGCTGCTGAACCCCAGGAAGAATCTTCCGCTGACAGCGCAGAGGTCTCGGCTGCCGAGTCAACCGAGGCTACACAAGAATAATCTGAATGAAGGATGCCCGTTTGGGAGCTTGAGAATGGCCGCCCAATCGGGCATTTTTTAAAACCCCATAGTTTCAGGGGTAAACTCAAGGCTGCATTTTTAGTCTCGGGGCTTGAAGATTATGTCCTTGCGGGCAGCTGGATTTTTCCCTTGCTTGGTGGCCGGCCGGTACCATATAAGGTAACGGACATAACCTGGAGTGATGATACTACGGCCATCATGAAACTTGAGAACATCAATGATGAGGCCGATGCCACAGGGCTGAAAGGGGTTGAATTCATGGCCAAAATTGATGATGCCGATTGGGAAGAATTGACCGGCACCGGTGAGGTCAGCATTATCGGATATGCCATTGAAGATGAAGAACTGGGGGCAATCGGCACTGTAACTGATGTGATTGAGGGGGCAGCGCAAGACATCATTGTCGGCGTGCTTAAAGGCAGGGAAATAATGATTCCTTATCACGAAGACCTGATTATCAACATTGATCATCAAGCAGAAAAAATATATACTCGCGTTCCCGAAGGACTGATATGAAAACTTTGCTGCTGTGCCTGCTGCTCACAGGGTCAATTCAGGTTGGGTACACACAGCAACCTGACACTGCAAGACTTTACCGAAGCATAAAATACCTGGCAAGCGACAGGCTGCAGGGAAGGCTGCCTGGAACAAAAGGCGAGAAAAAAGCTGCCGGGCATTTGAAACACGGGATGAAGCATGCCGGCCTCAGCCCAGGTGCACCAGAAGGATGGTATCAGTTTTTTGAATTTGCAGGTAAGCCTGCTCTCGGCCGACACAATCAGCTGATCCTGGAAACAGGAGGGGAAAAAGTGGCCCTTGGCGTTGGCAGGGATTGGTACCCGCTGGCTGTTTCAGCAAATCTTGATGGCCAGCAATTTGGCAAGGTGATGAATGGAGGGTATGGAATTTTGGATTCCAGTTTAGCGCGCAATGACTTCAAAGAGCTGACATCAGCCGAAATCGGGCAAAGCTGGGTGCTGATTGACCTTGGCTTGCC
>CBDTVD010000283.1:0-2815 GCA_965363965.1 uncultured bacterium | reverse complement strand
CGGTTTTCCCTGGTTTCACAAAGTTGAATCCCTGCTGCACAATCAGGCTTGCCTCTGCCAGGTACTCGCGTTTCAGGCGGCTGCGCATGCTGGTGGTGGCACTGTCTTCAATTCCTGCCCCGCCATAAGTCAGGGTGATGGTTTTGGTTTTGGGGTCGATTGTGCGCTGCAGCAGATAGTTGTTCTCCACTGCCCCCTCTGCATCAATAAATTTGTTGGCAGTCTGCGTAAACCGCTCCCGCTCGATGATAAAGTAAGCGAAGATGATGCTGGGCACCAGGGTCACCACCATCACAGCGTTTACAACGCGCTGCATTCGGCGGTCAGCCCCTGGGTCGGGCAAGTGCATCTTGGGAAATCTGAGCACGCGCACTGTCAGGAAAGTGGCCCATGCAATAAACACCGTGTTGATGGTGAACAGGTACATGGCACCGAAGAAAAAATTCCATTGCAGGGTGGCCAGGCCGAAACCTGCGGTGCACAGCGGCGGCATCAGGGCAGTGGCAATGGCTGCACCCTGTATGGCGTTGCCGCGCAGTTTGCTGCTGGTGGCGATGATGGCCGCCAAACCGCCGAACAGGGCAATCAGCACGTCATAAACTGTCGGCTGGGTGCGGGCCTGCAGCTCGCTGTGCGCCTGGTCGAGCGGACTGATCACAAAAAACAGTGTGCTGGTGATAAGCCCGACCACCACCTGAAGGCCGAGATTGCTGAGGGCGCGCCGCAGCAGCGGAAGGTCGTTGACCCCCACACTGTAGCCCAGCCCCATGATAGGCCCCATCATGGGCGAGATCAGCATCGCACCGATCACAACCGCCGTGGAATTGACATTCAGCCCCAGCGAAGCGACAAATATCGCGAAGATGAAGACCCACAGGTTGGTGCCGCGGAAAGGGATCGCACTGCGGATGTTCTCCTCAATGGTGTGATACTCTTCCTTGTCGGTCAGCAGCCTGAAACTGTCAATTATTCTTGCCTGCAATGTGGTGCAAAGTTCGCCCACCATCCCCCACCTGCGGCGCAATGTTTGATAAGGGGGGTGCAGTTTTTGCATTTACCCCATTAAATCAGCAATGAAAGGCAGGGCAGCGGACTTGGTCAGCGAGAAATATCTGCTGCTTGAAAAAGAGGGCCGCGGCAAGCAGTTCACCCTGCGCTGGGCACTGGCCATCGGGGGCCTGCTGACACTCGTAAAACTTGCCGGCTTTCTGCTGACGGGCAGCAACGCGGTGCTGGCCGATGCACTCGAAAGCATCATCAACATTGTGGCAGTTTGCTTTGCCCTCTATAGCCTGCACCTGGCCAACCGGCCCCGCGATTTTCTGCGCCCCTATGGCCACGGCAAAATCGAAAGCCTGGCAGCAGCCACCGAGGGCGCCCTGGTTTTCCTCAGCGGCCTCTACATCATCTATCGCGCCGCCCAAAGCCTCAGTGAACCGCATCAGGTAACCAACCTGCTGCTCGGCCTCAGCCTGGTGGGCGGGGCAGCATTGGTCAACACCGCCCTCGGCTGGTACCTCTATGACAGGGGCTCGAAACTCGACAGCCCCATTTTAAAATCCGATGGCCGCCGGCTGATGACCGATGCAATCAGCAGTGCCGCCGTGTGCATCGGCCTGATTGTGCTGTGGATTACAGGCTGGGAATGGGTGGATGGCGTGCTGAGCATCGGCGCTGGATTGTTTATCCTCTACACTGGCTATCGAATCATCAGCCACAGCATCCAGGGCCTGCTGGACACGGCCGACCTGGGCCGCATCACCGAACTGCTGACGGTGATTGAAAAACGCAATCGGCCAGAGTGGATTGACATAGATCAGCTGCGCGCCAACCACTACGGCATGTATCTGCACATTGACTGCCGCCTGACCCTGCCCTGGTACATGAACCTGCGCGAAGTGGACAGCGAAATCAAGGAACTGCAGGGGCTGATTGACAGCAACTTTAAAGAAGAGGTGCACTTTATCGTGAGCCCTGAGCCTTGCACATCCAGCAATTGCAGCCTCTGCCGATTGATGGACTGCCCTGTGCGCCAGGTGCCCTTCCACGGCAAATTCAGCCGATACCGCTGGGGTGCTGGGGTAAAGCTGTAGCATTGAGCAAGCCCGAATGCATTGATCTGTGGGCAGTTGTGTCAAAAATGTGATGTGCCTGTGGCTTAAGTTTGCCCCATGCTATTTGATGTGCGCGCTGTGCTCGGGGCGGCTTTGTTTCTTTGCTTTTCGCTGAGCAGCCTGGGCCAATCGCCCGGCAAAATCATGGGCATTGTGGTGGATAAACTATCGCACGCCCCGTTGCCTTATGCGTCCGTTGAAGCAAAAAGCGACCGAGGCAGCGGCGCAATTGTGTCTGATGACAATGGCCGGTTTGAGATCGCCGACCTGCCTGCAGGGCGCTATCAGGTTACGGTGAGTTTTGTTGGTTATAGGGCCCTGACCGTTACTGATGTGCTGGTGGGGGGCGGAAAAGCGGCCGACATTTCGGTGGCATTAGAGGAAATGCCCAGTGAACTTGGCCAGGTAACCATCACAGCCAAACTTGATAAAACTGAGGCCCTCAACAGCATGTCCCTCATCAGCAGCCGGATGCTCAGCATGGAAGAGGCTCGGCGGTTTGCAGGCGCCATGGATGACCCTGCACGCCTGGCATCGAGTTTTGCAGGGGTAGCCAGCAACATTGGCAGCAATGGCATAATTGTACGCGGTAATGCGCCCAAATCTCTGCTATGGCGGCTGGAGGGAGTCGAAATTCCCAATCCCAACCACTTCGCCGACCTTGCCTCATTCGGCGGCGGCGGCCTCACAGGGCTCAGTGC
>CBDTVD010000282.1:0-2831 GCA_965363965.1 uncultured bacterium | reverse complement strand
ACACCTGGCGCGAACTTTATGAAACTATGTATAGGGCGTGTAAAAACCCAGATTCATTTAAACTGAATGTGCGCGGGGGGATGCTGCCGCTGCGGTTTAATCACCCCTGCCCCCAAACAATCTGCCACGGTTATTGCGTTGTGCATTCAGCTAAATTATGGCCATCCCCCGCTCCCTCGTCCTGCTGCTGCTCGGCGGCATCTTAATTCTGACCTCTGCCTGCAACCGAAAAGAGCGCAGGGGAAAAATCTATACCGGTGTCCATGAGGATGAACCCGTCCTCATAGACTCTACTTCAGTCGCCGGCCTGATTCCAGGGGATGCCTGGTACCACGATGGTGCCCTGGCCTTTATAAACGATGCCTACAGGAAGAACGAGTGGGTCGCCCTGTGGCATGACGGCGAGGTGCCCACTGAACATGCCCGCGTATTTGTGCAGCGGCTGAAAGATGCAGGAGACCACGGGCTGAACCCAAAAGACTATCGGGCAGAAAGGATTGAAAAACTGATGGCCGAGGGCAGCCATGCCGAGGCAGATGCCCTGCTGACAACCGAATTTTACCGCTACACCACCCACATGCTCAGCGGGCTGACGGCGGGGGTAAAGGACAAATTCAGCTGGCTGATTAAAACTACCCCAGTGGAGTATGCCGACTTGCTGACAGGGATATTGACCAGCCCCAACCCTGAAGAGGGATTCAAGAAAACAGAGCCCCAGCATGGCGAGTATCAGACACTGAAAAAAGCCCTGGCCCTCTATCGAAAAATGGCAGAGGGAATAGAGTGGAGCAGCATTGATGCAAAAAAACTCAGCATTGGCGACAAAAGCCCCGAAGTGCTGAAGGTGCGCGAAAGGCTGACTTACAGCGGAGACTATGTGCCCGCCACCCTTAATGTTACAGACCCGCAGACTTTTGACCCTGCACTTGAGCTTGGCGTAAAGGCCTTCCAGGGCCGGTATGGCCTGGAGCCCGATGGCGTGGTAGGCGGGGAAACCAAGCGGGCGATGGAAGTCAGCCCGAAAGCACGCATCAGGCAAATCATCCTCAACATGGAGCGCTGGCGGCTGCTGCCCCAGGAATTCGATGCCAGGTTCATCCTGGTGAACATTGCCGGATACAGGTTCCACTTGTTCGACGATGGAAAAGAAGTGATGAACATGCGCGTGATTGTAGGCGATGAATTTACCCAAACGCCCATCTTCGCCGACACCATGCAATACATAGTGTTTGCCCCTTATTGGAATGTGCCTGCCAGCATTCTTGAAAACGAGGTTATCCCTGCCATCCAGCGCAAAGGGGTGGGCTGGCTCACCAGCCAGGACATGGAAGTGGTGAAGGGAAATGACGTGGTCGACCCCTACACCGTGCCCTGGAATACCCTTGAGCCGGCAAGCTATGAATACAGGGTGCGGCAGCGGCCAGGGGCGCAGAACTCGCTTGGCTTTGTCAAGTTTATTTTCCCCAACAACTTCAATGTCTATCTGCACGATACGCCGAATGACTGGCTGTTTCAGAAAGCTCAAAGGCACTTCAGCCACGGCTGCATCCGGCTCGAGCGGCCGCAGGACCTCGCTGTCTATCTGCTCAGCGATCAGGGGTGGGACAAAGGCCAGGTGGTAAAAGCCATGGCCGGCAAAACTCAGCAGCAGGTAAACCTGAAAAAGCCAATACCCGTTTACCTGCTCTACTTTACCGCCTGGGCAGATGAAAATGGAAGCCTCAGCTTCAGGGAAGATATTTACGGCTATGACAAGGAGCTGGCCAATGCCTACCTTGGTGCCCTGGAAAAGGATGCACAGCCCAACTGATACCAAGCGCCTCGCCGTTTTCCCCGGCAGTTTCGATCCCATTCATCTGGGGCACCTCGATATTCTCAAACGGGCAAGCCATTTGTTCGATAGGGTGATTGTGGCCATCGGGCACAACACCACCAAAACCGGCCTGTTTCCCGATGCCAAGCGCATGCAGATGGCTGAGGCGGCCATTGCAGGGCTGCCGAACGTTTCAGCTGAGCGGTTTGACGGGCTGACTGCGGCATTCTGCAGGCGAAAGGGGGCGCAGTATCTGCTCCGCGGACTGCGCAACCCAAGCGATGCGGATTATGAACTGCCCATAGCCCATATGAATGCCCAGCTTACCCCAGGGCTGGAGACCGTTTTTCTGCTGACAGCGCCTGAATACAGCATGCTGCGCAGCACAATTGTCCGCGAGATTCACCGCAGCGGGGGCGACATCAGGCAATGGGTGCCCTGGGCCTGATGGGCTGCCAGAGTCTGCAGTAAGGGGGGCTTTTAAGATGAGTGCATTTCGCCGCTGTGATGCAGGCTGTGCTCCAATATCAACTCGATTGTGGTGGGGTGCGGCGCAGCTTTCAGCGTGTCGAGCTCTGCCATTGTGCGGCGCAGCTGCCGGCATTCCTCAGCCAAATCAGCATCAGCGATGATGGCATTGCCAATTGCCGTTGTTTGTGCCTCATTTAGTTCGCCGTATAGATATTGGATAAGTATTTCTTGCGCGTATCGTTCATACATAGGCTTTCTGTTCTGTTTGATTTTTGGGGGATTGGGGGCGAAGTTGTATGGAGGGGGGGCATCTTTGGGCAGGCTTTCGCAGCCTGAAATGCCTGATTTTGGAGGGTTAACGCGCCCCCATTGCTTTATAGTATAAATATTGTCCGCCGAGCAATGTTTATTTTTCGGCGCGGGGATGCGGGGCGCAGCCCCGTCTAACCGCTCGCAGTGCCGCTTCACTCCACTGTGGACAACTCTCCCTCGGCCCCTCCCTAAACTTAGGGAGGGGTGCCATTGTGCTGATGTTCAAATCGTTATG
>CBDTVD010000281.1:0-2836 GCA_965363965.1 uncultured bacterium | reverse complement strand
CTGGTGCGCATCAGCCCCTATGACAGCAATGCCCGCCGGCACACCAGTTTCAGCAGCGTGTTTGTCTATCCGCTGGTTGATGACAGCATTGACATAGAGGTTAACCCCGCCGACATCGAGTGGGATACTTTTCGCGCAGGGGGAAAAGGCGGCCAGAATGTCAACAAAGTGGAAACGGCTGTCAGTCTGCACCACGGCCCTTCAGGCATTGTGATCGCCTGCCAGGAGCAGCGCAGCCAGTTGCAGAACAAGGAAAAAGCAATCCAGATGCTCAAAAGCAAACTTTATGACCTGGCGGTGCAGGCTCAAAACGCAGAGCGCGACAAAGCCAACAGCACCAAGCGAAAAATCGAGTGGGGCAGCCAGATTCGCAACTATGTCCTGCACCCTTATAAACTGGTGAAAGACCTGCGAACCGGCATTGAAACCAGCGACCCACAGGCAGTGCTGGATGGCGACCTCAACGAGTTTATGAAGGCCTTTTTGATGGAGTACGCCAAAAATTAATGTCCATCAAAAAACCCTGCTCCATCTTCTTTGCCCCAAGCATGGCAAGCATGCATTTATCAGCAATGCCGAACAGATGTGTAGGCAATATGTTTCCGCGCATTATCTTTGGCCCCCTGCTGGCGCTTGGCGATGCGCATCATTGGCTGCCCGGCGGGAAAAATTATTTATTGGCGGGCGTGCAATTCAAGTGCATTGCATGCCGTTTAAATCCTAAATATGGTCTTGCCTGGCTGCGTGCCTGGCATGCCAACCTATACTTGTAAAATTTCTCAAGCACAATAAATCAGCTGATATCACCATACGCATGAAAGGCACCGCATGGCTGCGCGCCACCCTGGCAGCACTCTTAATTACACTTGGCATCGGCGCAAATGCGCAGGGCCTCAAACCAATGTCGCTCTTGCTGGGCCCTACCGCTGGGGTGGGCTTATCCAACATCTCGAGTAACTTTGGCACCTTCGACAGCAAAATTGCCCTCAACGTCGGCTTGAGTGCCGAGTTGCGCATCAACCCTCGTTTCGGCATCCAGTTCGACCCACAGGTGGCCACCCGAGGCGGCGACCGCAACTTCACCCTCAACAACGGAAATTACTACGGCTTTACCTATTGGAAGGCCCATGACCGCCAGGAAAAACTCACCTATGCACTGGCACCAATCATGGCAAAAATCAACTTCCCAGTGGGAAGAGAGCGCGTTGTGCCCTATGATTATCCCGATAAAACCAGCCACATCTTTGTGATGCTGGGGGCCTATGGCGGATACTTGCTCAGCTATAAAAGCACCGGCACCACCCACCATTATCGCACCAGCCAGAACTTCCTCACAGGGGGCATTGACACCACAGTCAACGTCTTCGACCGCAGGGAATATACGCAGGATGACACGCTGATTGAGAAAATTGATTTCGGCATTGCAGCGGGAGTTGGATACGATTTCAAAATCGGCAAGCGCAGTTATGGCCAGGTTGACGTAAGGCTATACAAAGGTTTCCCTACACTCGACGAAGCGCCGACTTCCAAAACCCAGGGCGGAAACTATGGGGCAAACGTCCTCACCCTGCCCATCAAGGATAAGCCAGCCAAAACCGAGTATTACTTTGCTGAAGCCACCAATATCAGCTACGGCATCAACTTTACTTATCGGGTACTGCTTGGCGGCGACAGGCGCTGATTGGGCAGGAATATATAAGAGCCGACAGGACCCCTCAACTCAGCCGGCCCTAAAATAGTCGACGGCAGATTCCAGATAAAATGAGCAACCCATGCCCTGGCATTGCAGCAAACTGGCCCCATGCCAGGGTGCATTGCCAGGGCATGCTGATTGAGCCCTGGCCATACCCGAACTTTGCCCCCCGAAATCGGCCCGAAGCATGACGCAGAACCTTTTTCTTTTCCTCAGCTTTCTGGCCATTTTCAGCAGCCTGATGGTGGTGTTCAGCCGAAACCCCATCCACAGCGTGCTGTACCTTATACTCACTTTCTTTGCCATTGCCGGCCATTATGTGCTGATGAATGCGCAGTTTTTGGCGGTGGTGCACATCATTGTGTATGCAGGGGCCATCATGGTGCTTTTCCTGTTCACCATTATGCTGCTGAACCTGAGCGCCGAAACTGAGCCACACAAACCCAATATCCTGAAAGCGATTGGGGTGGTGGCGGCGGGGCTGCTATTGGTTACCATCGTCGGCGCCCTCAAGGCCATTGATACACCTGCCATCAGCGGAAACTTGCCCCAGAGCAGGGAAGAAATCGGCCTGGTAAAAACCCTCGGCCGAGTATTGTTTACTGATTTTGTGATTCCATTTGAGCTCAGCAGCCTGCTGTTCATCGCCGCGATGGTGGGTGCCGTGCTGCTCGGCCGAAAAGAAACTACTGAAGGGCCTCAACAGGCCAGCTTATGAGCCTCGCTGAAACCATCCGCCAAATTCCGCTGAACTGGTACGTTTACCTCAGCCTGATCCTTTTTTGCATCGGGGTGATGGGGGTTCTGCTGCGCCGAAATGTCATCGTCATTTTCATGTCCGTGGAGCTGATGCTCAACTCGGTAAACCTGCTGATGACGGCTTTCAGCGTTTACGGCGGGTCGTCCGCTGGGCAGGTGTTCGTCTTCTTCATCATGGTTGTCGCCGCGGCTGAGATTGCCGTTGGCCTCGCCATTCTGGTGATGATTTACCGCAACGTCCGCTCCATAGACATCAACCTGCTCAACCGGCTGCGGGGGTAAAGGGGGCGGCGCTTGCTGTCAACTCCACCGTGTTACCACCTTCCCCTCAGAGCGCGTTCATAAACTTGAGGAAGGACGCCATAGGGCTGCTTGTGAGTGGGC
>CBDTVD010000280.1:0-2840 GCA_965363965.1 uncultured bacterium | reverse complement strand
CACTGCTCACCAACTCGACCGTTTTGCCGAATTTTTCGCTGTAAAAATCCCCAAAGGTCAGCAGATTCATCCGGTAAAGGGGTCGGGCGAAGAACAATCCCAGCAAAATCAGGCATAGGCTGGCCCCCAACGGGTCGCTGATTACACTGCTCAGCCCTCCTTCAGCAAACTCGGCACTGGCGCCCATTACAGTCTCACTGCCGAACCAGGTGGCAAAAAGTGCAGCTGTTGTGATGTAAACCGGCAGCCGCCGCCCAGCCAGCAGAAAATCACCCGAGTTTTTCACCCGCCGGCTGGCGATATAGCCCACAACCAATGTCAGCAGCAGGTAAGCAATTACCGATATCAGCAGCAATTTGGGGGGCCGGGCAGAGTTTTGGGCGGAAAAACCGCAAACTTACTCCCCAGCACTTTTCAATTTTCCCAAACCCTGATGCGATTATATTTGCCTCCCCTCCCAAGCCCACGGCATGGTCGATCAGCAGATAATCCTCGAGCACACCCTTTTCAAGTACCAGGCCTCGGCTGACCTCGATAGATTATCTGAGCAGCTCGACCGCGTCCTCGGCCTCGAATCTTTCATGCAGCCCTCTCCCCTGTGGCGCACTGAGGGCTTCCAGGCCCTTCAGGAATTCAGGGCCAGACAATGGCATGATGACCCGGCAGGCCTTCTTGCCCTCAATAAAGCCTCCGCTGAGTTCTCAAATTTTGATTACCTCGATGAACTTCTTCTCGATTTTCTGCATCCAGCAGGCAGCAGCACGCCCTCGCCGGCCCTCATCGCTCTGCTAAATGACATCACAGCGCTCCTCAGCATAGATACGCTCCACCCGTTTGAAAAGGCCATTGCAGCCATAGGCAGGGCACTGCCAGTGCCCAAAGTCGGGTTTCTGCAGGCATGCGCAATCGGTTATGCCATCCTCAATACCGAGGATATTCAGCTGCCCCCCCAAATTGCTTTCGAGGTCAGTTTGCAGGGTATCGAATTTCCGATTTTACTTGATGGCGAACCGCAAGAAATGGACGCCGCTGAATATTTTGACAGTGCAGTCGAGGCCCTTTCATCGGCAACCCTTGCAGCTGAAGATGCCCTGCGTGACGCCATTCTTGATCTCAGCGACACCCCGCGGGGAAAAAACGCCCTGAATTTTTGGGGAAGCCAGGGTTTTGACGCTTACTTTAATGGCAACCGGCGATTAGATGAGGCAGAACTGATTCTCTATCGAAAAATTCTCCTTCTCGGCGCCATGGAGCACAACGCCAATACTGAAGACCTAAGCGCACTTGAGGCCCTGCAAAAGGCTGAGCTGATTACATTGCAGGCTTCCCACGGCCAGGCTGAATGGATTCCCAATTACAGCCTCGGCAAACCATCCGGCCACTCGGGCTTTGGAAATTAAAACCAGCCCGGGGAACTGATGCTTGGCCGGCTGATCAGGCAGACTGCCGTGTATGGCACAAGCCACATTGCTGGCAGGCTGCTGAATTTTCTTCTTGTCCCCCTTTATACCTATCTGCTCAGTGCAGCCGATTACGGCATCTCAGTCGAGTTCTACGCCTACATCACTTTTTTCAATGTGGTCTATGCTTTCGGAATGGAGACCGCCTATTTCTACTTTGCCAATCGGCCGGAATCTGCCGCCGAAGCTGACCGCACTGCCAGCGGGCTGATGTGGGCCATCACCTTGGCATTCACTGCCCTGCTGTCCCTTTTGGCAGCACCCATCAGTGCAGCACTCGGTTACAGCACCAGCCATTTCGTACTCTATTGTGCCGCCATTCTTCTGGTGGATAATCTCGCTGTTGTGCCTCTGGCCCAACTGCGGAAACAAGGTAAAGCAAAGCAGTTCGCCGGTGTGCGGATTGCAGGCATTGCCCTCACTTTTCTCATCAGTCTAGTCGTTTTTTGGGCCATGCCTAATTATCCGAATCTTTTCGGGGGAATCAAATTCACTGGGCAAGCCCTCGTCGAGTGGATATTCCTGGCCAACCTCGCTGGCAGCACCCTTACCCTCCTTCTGCTCTCCCCCAGGCTGCTCCGCATTCGCCCGATTTTCAGGGGCAAACTCGCCCGCGAAATGCTGGCTTATGGCTGGCCGCTTGTAATACTGGGCCTCGCAGCAATGACCAACGAAATGACAGGCCGAATCCTGCTGAAATACATAGGCCCGGGCACAGCAGCCGACCGCATGGCCGCAGTAGGCATTTATGGGGCTTGTTATAAACTCGCCATTTTCATCAGCTTGGCCATCACCAGTTTCAGATATGCCGCAGAGCCATTTTTCTTCAGCCAGATGGGCAATGCAGATGCAAAACTGATTTACGCCCGAGTTATGCACGCCTTCACTGCCCTGCTCTGTGTCATGTACCTTGGGGTTAGCCTGGGCCTCGATTTGTTTACCCTTCTCCTCGGCCCTGAGTATCGCGCAGGTGCCAATGTAGTCCCCATTCTGCTGCTGGCCAACGTGCTGCTGGGCATCTATTATAATCTTTCAATCTGGTATAAACAGACAGCCCGAAACGTAATGGGCGCTATCATTTCACTCAGCGGTGCCGCACTCACTGTAGGCATGAATTTTCTCCTGATTCCAGTTTGGGGATATACAGGCTCAGCCCTGGCTACCCTGCTCACCTTTGCGGCAATGTCGGCTGCCAGTTACCTCATTGGCCAGCGATTTTATCCAGTGCCCTATTCAGTAAAACGGATGGCCCTTTATCTGGGCCTCAGCACAGCCTTCATCATGCTTGATAAAGCGCTTGCCGCTTCCCTGGACATTCTTCCCATCGTGTGGGCTTATCGCGTGCTTGCCTTCGGCTTGTTCTTCTTTATGGTCTATCAC
>CBDTVD010000279.1:0-2843 GCA_965363965.1 uncultured bacterium | reverse complement strand
TCCCTTGGTTTGACAAATTGTATGTCGATGAAATAAAACGATCCGCTGATATGGGCGAAAGCGATGCCAAATATATGCATGCAATTCATCTGCTTACGAATGCCAAAAAAATGGAATGGCAAAAAGGACAAACTTCGCTGGACACTGGCGGGGCTATCCATATTAAACGATACCAAAAGCGGAGAACCACTGCTTTACGGGTATCTTGAACTGAAAGGAGACCTGAAAGGGAAACTGGACAGCGCCGCAATGCACACAAATGCCAATGCAAGCTCATCCATCACCATTGGCAAGGCACTCAGCAGCCATGCTTATCGGTTCGACATCCTGTATTATGGTGATAAACCCATAGGCGATTTCGCAAAAAGCGAGAGCATCAAAAAGCGGACTTTTTATAACACAGGTGAAAAACTGAAAGTGCAGGATACCCGAGCTGTCAGATACAGTTTGGAGCCTGGCCCATCGGCGCTAACCATCAGGACAGCAGAACTCATCAATTATTTTGACACATTTTTCAATCAGAATCCACAGGAGCTTTTAAACCGAGGCGGAGATTCCATTCTCGATTTTTTGCAGTACCGCAGCCTGGTGGTAACCAAAGTGGAAATTGTAGAGCAGTGGCACAGGCAGGGAAAATCGTTAATCAGAGAAATAAAATCCATCGAGCCCTACGTTTTTGGTGTTAAAGCGGCCACCATCCCATATGATGAATTTAAAACCTGGGGGGTGCAGGCAGAGGGAAAATTGCTAAGTGACTTGATCCTGACCGATGATTATTATCGGAGGGTAATCACCATTAACTCAACCCTGATTGCGCCTGGCCAAAGCAATCAGGCATGGATACTTTTACAATCGGATATCTGGCCTACTTTACACAGCGATTTGACCCAATGAAACCCATAAAATTTGGAACCGACGGATGGCGAGCCATCATTGCAGAGGAATTTACAGAGCAAAACCTGGCGCGTGTTTCGGCGGCAACTGGCCGATGGGCCAAAAGATTGGTTGAAAGGCCGAAAATTGTTGTAGGCTATGATTGCAGGTTCGGGGGCGAACGTTTCGCAAGGATAGTTGCCGAAGTGCTGGCACATGAAGGCTGCCACGTGGTGCTCAGCACTAAATATGTTTCCACCCCTGTCGTATCATTGGCGACAGTGCGGCTTGGATGCACATGCGGAATAATCATAACGGCGAGCCATAACCCCCCCGATTACAGCGGCTTTAAAATAAAAGGGAGTTATGGTGGCCCTGCCTTGCCTGAAATGGTGAGCGAAGTAGAAGCTATGATACCGGATTCTTACACCACGGATTTGCCTGCCATAGTGGAACAAATTGCAGCGGGACTAATTCAAATGGTAGACATAGAAAAAATTTATGTTGACCACGCGCGCGAAAATTTTGATTTGGATGCCATCAGACGCAGCGGAATAAAAATCGGATATGATGCCATGTATGGGGCTGGGCAGGATGTGATGAGGCAACTGCTGCCGGACATTACATTTCTGCATGCTGAATTCAATCCTTCTTTCGGTGGCACACCGCCGGAGCCTATTTTGAAAAATCTGCTGGAGTTCAGCGAATTAATAAAGGCTAAAGGACTCGAATTCGGGCTGGCCACCGATGGCGATGCCGACCGCATTGGGATGCTGGATGCTGATGGAAAATTTGTAGATTCACACCACATCATCCTGATGCTTATAGATTACCTTGTGCAAGTGAAAGGCAAAAGTGGCAAGGTGGTAAACTCATTCTCCTGTACATCTAAAATTGGGCAGCGAAGCAATCAGCTGGGCATGGAAAATATTGTAACTGCAATAGGATTTAAATACCTGTGCGGTGAAATGCTGAAAGGCAATGTGCTGATTGCCGGCGAAGAAAGCGGAGGCATTGCAGTTGACGGACACTTGCCCGAAAGGGACGGTGTTTGGATTGGCCTCACCATCCTTGAGTACATGGCCAAAACTGGTAAATCACTGAAGGACTTGATTTCCAGCGTTTATGAAAGCGTTGGGACATTTGCCATGGAGCGATATGACTTGCATGTTGAAGATGGCCTGAAAAAAGACATTGTGGCAAAGGCGAAAGCAAATGGATATTCGCATTTTGGCAAGTATCAGGTTACGGGAACAGAAAGTGTGGATGGCTATAAATTTCAACTCCATTCAGGTGAGTGGGTGATGCTGCGGGCCAGCGGAACTGAGCCGCTGCTGAGGATTTATGCAGAGGCAAAAAGCCACACTTCAGCAATCGCGATACTTGATGCAACTCAGGCTGAACTTGGGCTTTAAAAAAAATGACAAAATGCTTTGCTGGCCTCGCAATTTTATTGCTGTGCTGGCAATGCAGCTGTGCCCAGCGCGCCGATAGCCTGCGCAACAGGAAAATCGCCCTGGCTGCAGGGGCTGGGGCAGTGTATGCAGGTGCGATAACGGGCCTGGCTACAATTTGGTATGCTGACTTCCCGAAATCGAGTTTTCATTTCTTCAATGATGGCGATGAATGGCTGGGCATGGATAAAGTGGGTCACGGATTCTCAAGCTACTCGGAGGGGTTGTATTCTTATCAGCTGATGCGCTGGGCTGGATACACAGAAAAGCAAAGTGCAATTATTGGCGGCAGTGCGGGCACGCTATTCCAGTTGCCAATTGAAATCATGGATGGCTTTTCAGCCGAATACGGGGCCTCCGTTTGGGACCTGGGCTTAAACAGCCTGGGTTCAGCGCTGTTTGTGGCGCAGCAGTTGGGCTGGGGCGAGCAGAGGGTGCTGATGAAATTCAGCTGGAGCCCGACTGACTATCCCCCCTATCGGCCGAATGTGTTGGGGCACTCCCCTTTGGAACAGC
>CBDTVD010000278.1:0-2882 GCA_965363965.1 uncultured bacterium | reverse complement strand
TCCGGAGGAATACGCTAGTGTCGTCCTGCTCCGGTCGGCGCACCGTCCGGAACGGTCAGCTCCACAGACCGTGTGCTCGATCCGTGAGGGCTACGCCTCCCGTCATGAAGACCAGAAGAGCTGACCTCATCCTACGGCGGCACCGACACCGCGTCGACCGGCCGGCCCGCTTCACAGCGACGTGTTGACCTCTCGGGTGATGGAGGCGGGATCGATGCCCCGCTCCTGGAGCAGGCGGTCCAGCTTGGCCTCGACCCGCTCTTCACTTGGATTCCAATCCGAAGCCGTACCATCGGCCTTGATCTGTACGGCTTTTCTGATGGCATGGCTGGCATTAATTATTCCACAGGTGCGCAAGTTTTTGCACTTGATGCAGGGCCAGGTGCCACCTTGGAATTGCTGAAATTGGGGCGGAGAACCAACCTGCCTAAAATTCAGCTGAGGGTTGAATATCCGTTCACCAGCATAAGCACGCGCGAAAACGAGCAAATCATAAGCGAAAAGATATCAACGCCTATTATTGGGCTGAGCACTATTTTTTAGCCAGCGATTTTTGAAAAGGCACCTCAATCCGCACTTGGATATTTCTGCCTATTTCAAAAATTCCTTGCCTGCCGGTAACAAAGTTGATCGGGGCTGCCTTGAGCCTGCTGAGGTGGGTTTGATAAACCTCGTCTAACAAGTTGTTGGCTGAGATGCTGATATCAAAGCCTGGAGTACCATCCTTTCGGCGGACGGTGCCGCCAAGTCCGGCGTCGACCAAATTATAAGCGGGTGTACTTGTTTCGGTTGCATATCTGGCATAGATTCTTTCCTGTGCCAGCACATTGCTCAAGGCAATAAATATGTATGCACTGCTGAAGAGTTTAGATTTTTCAGGGCGAGGCAATGAAACTTGCAGTTGTGTATAAAATTTCGAGGCTGGCATCCTTGGCAAGCTGAATTTTTCAGCGCCGCATAGTTTGCCGATTACCATGCTATAGCTGTGCTGTAATTCTATCCACTCAATTCGGGGAAGGCTGACACTTAAGCCATACTCACCACCATAAAGAATGGCATCCCCCTGCACAAATTTGTATCCGACTGCCCCTTTGTAGGCGTCAGGAATGCTATCGGTTCCATCTTCTGAAATCAGTTTTTCAGCGAAAATATAATTGTTGAAATCGCTGGCGAAAGCATTGATATTGAATTTGATTGTTGTGCTCTGGAATTGGTATGTCAGGTCACTTTGCAGATTGGTTTCGCTGCTGAGCGTTTCATCCCCGATTTGATATTTGAATGTTCCTTCAGCTACTCCGTTTGAACTCAGTTCAGTAATGTTTGGCGCACGATATCCTCGCCCGACGCTGAGTTTCAAAGCCGATTTTTTGGTGGCCTGCCAATCAATGGCAGCAGCCCCGCTGAAATTTCCGTAGGTGTGGTTTAACTCTTTAAACACCACCCGCACAGGATAACCCCCAATGAATTCGACCGTATTCAGGAATCTTACATCATATCGCCCGCCGATTGAGAATCTCCATTCTTTCCATTTCCATTTTTCAAGCGCAAACAGCCCTGCATCTAAAAGCGAGTAATCGGGTATCAGCATTTCAGGCCCTGAGTTGAGGTTTTTTTGTGCCATTCCAGCGAGGCCAATCAATGATCTCCACCCTTTAGGCATATCTTTTTGGGCAGTGAATTTAAAGGTGAGCGTTGTGATATTTAAATCAAGCTCAGCTTTATCGGGGTCAAAAGCCTCACCCAGTTCCTGACGATGATTGTTTTGCAATCCAATTTGCCCTGTATAAGCCATTGCCCCTTTGGAATACATTGCTTTCAGGCTTGCCATCTGGTGCCATACTTTTTGGCTCGGGCTGCCAATTTCATAGCTGCGAAGCAATTCATCACTGGCTATATCTTGAATATCGGTTGAGTCAGTCTGCATTGGTGCGCCGAGAAATTTTCCAGTGGCACTGTCCCGAGTTCCTTTGGGCAATCCCAGCCTGAGTATGTAACTGGAAGCATTCAGATGGATATAGCCCCAGGAAGTGTTTCGGCCGAGAAATCCTGTGCCTGAATGCTCATAAAATCCTGAGTTAAAAACACTACCATCTGCAGCATTCTGGTAATTTCCGGCTCGCTTTCCGCTGTATTGCCCGAAGGCTTGCCAGCCCTTATTGCTCACACCTATCCTGAAACCACCGCCGAAATTGCGATTATTGAAAGCATACAGTCCGTTTATGGCACCTGAAATGGTGTTGTTCGGCACTGACGAAGGTGTTTGAACATTCAACACTCCGCCCAATGCATCTGAACCATAGAGCAAACATTCGGGGCCTTTTACAATCTCCACTTTTTCCAGAGATTCGGTGCTGACCTCCAGCCCATGTTCGTCGCCCCATTGCTGGCCTTCAATTCTGACATTATCCTGAAGGGTAATAATTCTGAAATTTGAAAGCCCCCTGATGACAGGCTTTCCCGCAATTGGGCTGGTGCTGAGGTTGTCAACCCCTGGCAGTTTCTCCAATGCGCTGGCAAGGCTGTTGCTCCCCTGCCGCTGGATGAATTTCTTATCGATTGACAATGCGGGTGCAGCTGTAATCTGATTCATCAATGGCAGAGGAGTGCCCCCCACCACAACTTCATTTAACTCTGCCTGATCTGCAATCAGTACAAAAGTGAGTGTTTGGGATTTTTGGAGATCAAACTCCATTTCAGCCGAACGATATCCCAGTGCATCAACTGTAATGGTTACTTTGTGGGCATTTATCTTGGGGAAACTAAATTTTCCCTCATCGTCAGTTGAGGTGCTCTGGTGCCAATCGGGGGCCGAAACGGCTGCACCTTTTATGGGTGCCCCTGCAGAATCTGTAACCTGTCCATTCACAGGATTTTGTGCCCGC
>CBDTVD010000277.1:0-2884 GCA_965363965.1 uncultured bacterium | reverse complement strand
CGATGAAAATGGGTTTTGGTGTACACATGCCCTTAGATATGTCGATGAAAATGAGTTTTGGTGAAAGCTACGACAGGGGCGGTGATATTGCGCCGGCAGCCACCGCCCGCAAGTGCGCTGCAATGCCGTGGCCATCAACCATGGTAAAATTGGTGTAGGCAGGCACGCCGCGCTTATAGAAATGCAAGGTAAAGAACACCCCTCCCACAGCCGAGTGTCTGGCAATCAGGGCTTCGAGTGCCCTGGTGTCCTTGGCCGCAGGCGCGCTGAGGCTTTGCTTGGCCTGCACGATGATCGAATGGCCGTCCGGATTCCTCAGCTTGACATCAATGCCCTGGTCTGGCTTGCAATTGCTGATGAACTCCAGCACCGTGCCCGCAGGCGCATAGCACTGCAAAGCCAGAAATGCCACCATGTGCTCGAAAAAAATAGAGGTGTAACTGCGCAGCATGTACTGAATTTGCTGGTCATCAAGCCCGCCCACTCGGCCGAGCATGTGCTGGATATGCGCCCGATACCCCCGATTGTTTCGCTCGTCGAGGCTGAGGCTGAAATCGTCTGCCTGCTCAATCATTTCGAGTAAATCTGGGTAGGGGAGTTTGTGGTGGGCGATGATGTCAGCGTTGTTGGCATACACCGTTGTGCCTGTGCTTTGCCTGATGTGGTCCTCGGCGCTCCAGCGGCCATATCGGGGGAACTGCCGCACTTTCCCCTCATCGGTCAGCTCCAGCAACAGCGATTCAGCCAGCGATAGCCGCGCCCATTTGCTCAGCAGTTTGAACTCATGGATGGCATAGGTCAGTATGCTGACAATCGCGTCGAGCTTTACCCCGCAGCGGCCAGTATCATACAGTTCAGTGTATATCCTCGCTTTCAGCTGCCGCTTGCCTGCATCGCTGCGCAGGTAGGCCATAACATCGTTTTTCCCTATCCCCATTTCGGGCGAAGTTAAAACGCTAAAGAAGGCTGGGCTGAGCGGGCTGCGGATTCAGCAAGTGGCTGAACTGGGCGAGGTGGTGGTAGGCAATGCCGATTTCGCGCTCATCCATAATCTCTTTTTTACGGGGACTCCATGCATGCACTTCCTCGATCACGTTCTGCAGGGGTTTTGGCTCGGCCTGGCCTTCAGCCCACATCACAAAATCCACCGTGGCCAGCAGTTCCATTTCGTGGGGGGCCTGGAATCCTGAAATGATACGCTCAAGTGCTTCTATTGCTTGCTGTGTTGGCCTGTCGATCAAATCGTTGGCATCGTCCAATTGGCTGTGATAATCGTGCCTCAAGGTGAGCAGAAGATATGGTTTGGATTCAGCAATGCCGGATGTGAATATTCTTTTTGCCATCCTGTTTGCGGGGTGGCGAAGCTGTTTAGCAAATGGACCATAGTGCCCTTTTGCAAATGTACCGTTGACTATACCGCCCCCAGTCAGCTTCTGCAAAAAGTATCCGAGCTTTTGGAGTTCGAGATAACTAATTTCACTCAACTGCACAGAGTATGCTTTTACAGCAAAACCCAGAAGTGCGGCAGAGGTATTCCATTTCAGCTGAGATTTGTGAACCAGCTGGCTGGCGACATCGGGGTCGTTAAAAACTGGGTTCGGCTCAAAAACTTCGATATCGATACCGAGGTCGCCCAGGTAATGGTCAATCATGGGCTTGACATCCGTCCAGCGAAGCCGGCCGTTGCCTACACCGAGCGGGGGCAAAGCCACGGACTGAATGTTCTCGGCCAGTAAAAAGCGGCGGAGGTCGATCAAGCCCTCTTTTATATACTCCAGTTTAGATGGGTATCGGTAATGCTGCTTGGTGGGAAAGTTGATAATACACCTGCCCTTTTCACTATGAACGAACATCCGGCCGATGCCAATTCCTCCCGCTTCCGCCGCCAGACGATAGGCTTTATAATTGCCCGGAAACCGCTCGCGGAATTGCAAGGCAATACCCTTGCCCATCACGCCAACAGTGTTGACGGTGTTCACCAAAGCCTCTGCCTTTGAATCGAAGAGATTTCCTTTGCCAGTAACCAGCATCCCCTTTCAAAAGTACCAGTCAGGTTTGCTCAAAACGGGCAAATCGAGGCAAAGATCGAAAATTTTTTATCGAGTTGGTGCTTAACCGGCACGGTTTGGCAGATGGCTGATGAAAGAAGGAAAGGTATTTGTAATATATATTTATTAGTCTATATGTTGAATAAGCCGATATCTCATGATTTCAATCTTTAACTTATTGTCTATGCTGGAACCGTCTGAAAATATAATTCGAGTAGTAACAAACCTAAAGTTCATGTCTTTGAATTCGGTCCTGAACTGCAACTGAGTTTCCTCTGACGAATCCTCATAATCACGATGAATAGTGCTCATAGAGGTTGCTCCAGTTTTAATTAAATCCTTATGGTCATAACCCCCACTGGGCAAAGCATTCCCAAATATATCAGTTACGTAAAATTCGCCTTGGAAGGCTCGAATATCTTTGCCACTTCTGTTTCTAATAGATATAGTTATTGTTGATGTTTTTTTAAAGTCGCTGTCATTTAGCCTAAATGAGACCACACGTAAGTCAATCATCGAATCTATTGCGCTGGCTTCGATCAAAGCAGCGCCTAAACTATCCCTGACTCGTTCTTTCTCCAATACTTCCAACTCCATCGCTTTACCTTTCTCTACATATTCATTGTAAAATTGGCTTTGACCCACAACATAGGCAAAATATTTTCCCCTCGCTTCTTGGACGTATTTCGCCTCCACATCCAATCCCGCCTTCTTCATATCCTCCAAATCCTGAACAAAATGCTCTTCGCTGTACTCCCTCTCCAGCGGCGGAGTGCAACTGCGGAACCAAGAGCTAATGACAATTAAGAGGACTAGTTTGTGCATGGTTGACGGGT
>CBDTVD010000276.1:0-2887 GCA_965363965.1 uncultured bacterium | reverse complement strand
TTTTTCCACCCCAGTCCTCACACCCATCCTGCTCCTTACTCAGCCGCTGATTTGGGCCCTGACCCGAATAGCCACTGGATTCAGAATCCTGATTGGTGCACCACGAAAACCTACCACCAGCATCACCGAGCAGGACATTGAGGGCCTGCTGGAAGAAGGAACCATCCAGGGCCTGATTGAGCGCACCGAACGGGTGATTGCATCCGGCGCATTCAAACTCGGCGACCGAACCGTCAGCAGCATCATGACTCACAGGGGAGACATTGAGTGGATTGACAGCACTGCCCCAACCGAGAAAATCCTGGGTGAACTTCGCCAAAAACTCTATGCCGCACACCCCGTCTGCAAAGGAGACCTTGACCACGTAGAGGGAATTGGAAACACCCTCAAACTCCTCCTCAATTTCAGCCTCACCGGCAGCCTCGGCTTCGATACCGCCGTTTCTCCTGCCCTGTTTGTGCCTGATAACATCACCATCCTCCGCCTGATTGACACCATGAAGCAATCGCGCAGCGGCACGGCAATCGTCGTGGATGAATTCGGCACCACCCAGGGCCTCGCCACCTGGAAGGATATCCTCGAAATTCTGCTGGGCGAAATAGGCGATGTCGAAGGCGAAGAAGACCCCATGATCATTACACGCCCCGATGGCAGTTTTCTGATAGACGGAATACTGCCAATCGAGCCGCTGAAAGAATTCCTCGGCATTGAAGAAGAAGAATATCCAGGCGAGGCTGAAGGCCTTTTTGCCACACTCGGCGGATTGGTGGTGGCTCAGCTTGGGCACATTCCGCAGCCTGCCGAGTGCTTTACCATCGGCCCATTTACATATGAAGTGATGGACATGGACGGCCGCCGAGTGGACAAAGTGCTGGTGCAGAGAAAATCTGAAGACGGAGGCGAATGAAATTCACCTGCTATGGCACATTTTGCCAGAGCGTTTTGTTGGCATTGGCCTGATGGGTTTCGATAAATGGCTGGACGATTGGCCCTGGGAAAGGGTAGGGGAGCTGATAGCCAGCCGAACCGCTGCTGATGTGGAGCGGGCACTGGCCGCCCACGCTCCCTCCCTTGATGATTTTGCCGCCCTGATTTCCCCAGCGGCTGCCGATTTTTTGCCCCCACTGGCCGCCCGCAGCCATGCCATCACCCAGCGCAGGTTTGGCCGAACCATTCAGCTGTACATCCCCATGTACCTGAGCAATGAGTGCCAGAACATCTGCACTTACTGCGGCTTCAGCTTCACCAACACCATCCCCCGCAAAACGCTCAATGATGCTGAAATCCTCGCCGAAGTGCAGGCAGTCAAGGCCCTCGGATACAACAGCATTCTGCTGGTTACCGGTGAGGCCAGCACCACCGTGGGTGTAAGTTACCTCTGCCATGCCATCCGCCTGATAAAACCATTCTTTGCCAGCATCACCATTGAGGTTCAGCCGCTCTCAGCTGCCGAGTATGGACAGCTGCAGGCCGCAGGCTGCACCGGCGTGCTGGTCTATCAGGAAACCTATCATCGCGATACCTATCGAATCCACCACCCAAAAGGGAAAAAAAGCAATTTCGATTTTCGCCTCGCTACCCCTGATCGCATTGCTGAGGGCGGTATCAATCGGATTGGGCTGGGCGTCCTGCTCGGCCTTGAGGATTGGCGCATCGATGCCTGGCTCTGCGCCCTCCACCTCAAATACATGCGCCAAACCCACTGGCGCAGCCGATACAGCATCAGTTTCCCCAGGCTCCGACCAGCAGAGGGCGTAGCAGGCCCTAAAGTAGAAATCACCGATAAGGAACTCGCCGGCCTCATTTGCGCCTGGAGGCTCCTGGATAACGATCTCGACCTTAGCCTGTCCACCCGTGAAAGCCAGCGGTTCAGGGACGGGGCCATAAAACTCGGCATAACCAGCATCTCGGCTGGCAGCCGTACCAACCCAGGCGGATATGCCCAGGGCGACGAATCACTCGAGCAATTTGAGGTAGATGACATGCGCTCACCAGCCGAAATGGCCACGGTAATTTCACATGCCGGATACACACCCGTCTGGAAAGATTGGGACGAGTTTATCCATGCTGCCTGACCGTTATTCCCGCCATCGCGCCCTGGCAGGCTTCGGCGCCGAAGGACAAACTCGCCTATCAGCGGCTTCTGTAGCGGTGGTGGGGGCAGGCGGGCTGGGGTGCCCTGCCCTCCAATCCCTCGCCATTGCAGGGGTAGGCAGGCTCACCATTATTGACCATGATATTATCGAGCTTTCCAACCTCCATCGCCAGCCCCTCTACGGGCCTCGAGACATAGGAAAGCAAAAAGCCGAGGTGGCAGCCATAGCCCTCCGAGCCCTCAACCCTGAGGTCGAAATTTCCTTCAGATTACTTCGATTCGATTCCCTGAATGGCGCGCAATTGCTGAAAGGTGCCCACCTTGTGCTCGATTGCACCGACAATTATGCCACCCGCTTTGCCATCGCAGGGGCATGTCATCACCTCCTTTTGCCATATGTCTGGGGCGCTCTCGATGGCTGGGCTGGGCAGCTGAGCCTTTTTAATGCCGATTGGGGGGAGGTTCGCAGCCCAGCATACGCTGACCTCTTCGGCCCAGTACAGGGCGCGGCCCCCGATTGCGCCGCAACGGGGGTGCTCACCACTTTGCCTGCCATCATCGGCGCGGCAATGGAAGTTCATCTCCAAACTACAGATATTCAATGGTTTGTCCATGGATTGGACTCAGGTAATCTACGCCGAACGCCAGGCCTCATCCTTGCCTGCCGAAAGATTCACATATGGCTCCGCTGCCGATTATCCTGCAGGTGTGCCTTTGGGCGCGCAAACCATCGATATCCGTGCCGACTGGGAATTTGATGCACCACTCCCTGGCACCATACACGCCCCGATG
>CBDTVD010000275.1:0-2890 GCA_965363965.1 uncultured bacterium | reverse complement strand
GAAAGTATAAACTGTAAGCCAGCTGCACCATCAACACCATCATCCATCAGTTCCTGCAAAGCACCCTCACCATCCGTTTTGGCAACATCCATTTCAATTCCCCAGGGCAACGGGGGCAGCATTGCCCCCCATTCAACGGCAAAACTCAGCACTGAAGGTGTCGACCTTTGGTATGGCGATGTCCAGGCCCTGAAAGGGGTGAAAATGGACATCATGCCCAACACCGTTACTGCCCTCATCGGGCCCAGCGGCTGCGGCAAATCCACTTACCTCAGGCTCTTCAACAGGATGAATGACCTGATCCCCCATGTCCGCATCGAGGGCACAGTCGCCCTCGATGGTAAAAATATCTACAGCCGGCAGATTCCCATAGACCAGTTGCGCCGAGAGGTGGGGATGGTTTTTCAAAAGCCCAACCCTTTTCCCAAATCCATCTTCGAGAATGTGGCCTATGGCCTCCGCGTCAACGGCATCACGGATAAAGCCTACATTCAGGAAAGGGTAGAAACCAGCCTCAAACAGGCCACCCTGTGGAATGAGGTGAAGGACCAGCTGAAGAAAAGTGCCATGGAGCTCAGCGGCGGCCAGCAGCAGCGCCTCTGCATTGCACGCGCACTCAGCATCCAGCCCAGCGTGGTGCTGATGGATGAGCCTACCAGCGCACTCGACCCGCTGAGCAATCATAAAATCGAGGAACTCATTTTTCAGCTTAAAAACGATTACACCATCGTGATTGTAACCCACAATATGCAGCAGGCCAGCCGCGTGAGCGACAACACTGCCTTCTTTTACCTCGGCGAGCTGATTGAATATGGGCTCACCACCCAGATGTTCACCAACCCGAGCGTCCAGCAGACCCAGAACTACATCACCGGCCGCTTTGGCTGATGGCTGGCCCCCAGCGTGATATTTGCACTTTTATATAACACAGCACCAGCAAGCCCGCTTTATCCCCAGCCCTGCACCTCCTTATCACTGTATCCTTTAATAGCCCCCTGAATTCCCCAAGCATGAACGAGCGCAGACAAACGCACATTGAACTGGAACTGCAAAACATCCGCACTGCCGCACTTGAAATGATGCGCGTGGTGAGCACCCAGCTGCGAAAAGTGCGCGAGGCCATGGTAACTTTCAACAAAGGCGTGGCCCTGGAAGTGATACACAATGAAAAGCGCATCAACGGATATGAGCTGATGATTGACAAGGACTGCGAAAATGTCATCGCCCTGTTCAGCCCTGTCGCCATTGACCTGCGATTTGTGCTGGCCACCCTCAAAATCAATTATGCACTGGAGCGCATAGGCGACAATGTAGAAGGGATGGCCCGCAACGTGCTCGACCTGCCGCATGAGTGGGATGCAGAACTCATCCGCAGGCTTGAACTGGAAGATGCCTTTCTGCTGGCCGAGGAAATGCTGAGCAACGTGATGGAAAGCTATGCCGAGGACAACACCACACTGGCCCGCACCGTGTTCAACAAGGATAAAACGATGGATGCCCGCACCGACCGAGCCTTTAAAACCCTGGCCGACTACATCCGCGAAAACCCGGGCGACACCATAGAGCACAGCATGTATCTGCTGCTGATCCACCGAAAACTGGAACGCATCGGAGACCTGATAAAGAACATTGCCGAGGAAACCATCTTTTATATCGAAGCCAAAGTGCTGAAGCACCAGGGCGGCATCAGGGGCCTGGACGATCAGCCCCAGCGTGCCTTACCTTAGTCCCTTTAATTCCCTTTTAGTTTCATCCTTTCCCAATGAAGTATCAAGCAAAATCGCTGGGCAAATTTCCCCAGCAGATATCCTATGCACTCGATAATTACAAGCCGCACGGGCTCAATATCCAGTCTTTCAGCAATGTCATCATTTGCGGGCTGGGCGGCAGCGGCATAGCAGGCCGGATTGTGAAAGCCTATTTTGCCGACATGCTGCCTGTGCCCTGCGAAGTAGTAAGTGAATATACCCTGCCGAAATATGCAGGGCCAAAATCACTGGTCATCCTGAGTTCCTACTCTGGCGACACCGAGGAAATACTCGGCATGGCTGAAGAAGCCCGCAAAGCAAGGGCCACCACAATAGTGCTGACCACAGGCGGCAAACTCGGCACCCTGGCAGGGGATGCCAAACTGCCCATGTATGCTGCCGAGCCCGGCTTTCAGCCCCGCATGGCCCTGGGCTACAGCCTAACCTACCTGCTGCTGATTTTCGGCGAATTGGTGGGCGTTGACACTCGGCGCAGTTTGCAGACCATGCTCCCCAGTCTGCAGGACCCTCAGCCTTTTCTGGACAATGCCAAAAAACTGTTCGACAAACTGATGACCAGCGGAGGGTATCCGCGCAAATTCATCGTCATTGCCGACCGTTACACGGCCGCAATAGGGTTGCGCTTTTGCCAGCAAGTGCAGGAAAACGCCAAAGAAGAGGCTTTTTTGAATGAACTGCCAGAAAACAACCACAATGTGCTGGAAACTTATTATAACAAGCGCGACAGCATCTTCCTGATGCTCGACAGTGCCGACCACCCCCGCACCACCCTCAGATTCCGATTTGTGGCCGACCTGCTGGAAGAAAAGGGAAACACCGTGCTATACGCCAATGTGCAGAAAGGCGACCTGGTGAGCCTGATACACACCATCTATCGCCTCGATTGGCTCAGCCTGATGCTGAGCGATTACCTCGGCGTTGAAAGCGAGAACGTCGCCCAGATTCATCGCCTGAAAAACTATCTGGCGGAGAAGTGAGAGAGTGGCAACTTTAAAAATTTCTTTTTCGGAAGGGGATTGGCTCGCCGGAGCATCTGTCCCCATATTCCCAAAATATGTAACGCAGTTATTGAACTTAGCCAATCAAAACGCACGGGGCACCCGTCCTTCTTTGGTAGGCAA
>CBDTVD010000274.1:0-2902 GCA_965363965.1 uncultured bacterium | reverse complement strand
CCTGGCTTGCCGCCTATCGTGCCGCGAATGCCTGAAATGGACTTTATGAGTGTCAAAAAACGTGCTGTTAAAGTGAGGGATGTGCGGGGAGGCGCAAAGATAGGGAGTGTGCTGCTGCAACCCCTGCCGAGGGTATTCAACTTTACCTTTGATGCCAGGTGCGGCAGAGCGGAATGGCGAGGTTATTTTTGACAATGCTGGTGGTTATTGCTATGCCGCATGCCTTACCTGCCCAGGACAGCACCGAATACATAAGGCCCGAAAGAATTGAGTATCAGGGGTACCAGGCAATAAAATTCAACCCGCTTGGCTTCCATCCCATAGACACGGGATTCAGCAAATCATTTGATTATGACTGGACAAAAACCCGATTTGGAATTGGGAGCACAACAACAGGGGAAGGGCCTACCCAAGTGTATGATTTTCAGCCCAGCCTGAAGAATGGCCCCAGCAGCGGAATGGATGGCGCGCGCGGCAGAATGCTCACCAGAGACGATGTGAAATTGTATAACACTCGCCGCCCTTTTTTCGATTTTTCCTATCTCCAGGGCCCGCCTACTTTTCAGGTACTTGAGGGCACCCATGCCCGAAACATCAGCCCCAGGTGGAGCATGAATTTTTACTATAAGCGGCATGAGGTGAGGGGGTTTCTGCAAAATGCCCACAGAAATCAGATCAGCACCTGGGCGGCCAGCAATTATCTCTCTAAGTCGAACCGCCTCGCCATAACTGCTGGCGGCGTATGGAATGTGAATGAATCGGGGCAGAATGGGGGCTTGGCCAGCGATTCAACTTTCCCCGATGCCAGCATAGTGAACCTCGGTGGCCAGCCCGTGCGCCGGCTCAATGCACAATCCAGGTTCAGCACACAGGAATACTTTGCCCGCACCACTCTTTTTATGGGCACCCCCGATACGTCAGCCCCAGACAGCATTGGGCTTGTGATCAAACCACGCTGGAGCATAGGGCACGAATTGGCAGTGAATATCGAGAGGTACTATTACACTGACCGAGGCGAGCTTCGCAGTTTTTATAGTCAACTGCTGTATGACACAGGGAAAATTTATTTTCGATATCCTTTTCTCACCATCACCAATTCTTTCAGCCTGAGCAATGCAGTTGCACAGCCCGTCCGAGACTCAGCAAGTTCATCACCATACACTGCTGAGGCCGGAATAAGCCATACCTATTTTGAGGCCTTGCCTGGCTACGCAGATACTGCAGGGCACGACTTTGTGCTGAGCGGTTCCCTTGCAGCACCGCTCGGCGGCGGCTCGCTGATGGCGATCGAGGCATCTTATCATCCCATCGGGTCACTCAGCGGCAATTATGCAGCCGATGCCATTTTTGGATATGCCCCTTTTGCCAGCCAGCCCAAGCTCCGCATCAATGCCCAAATAGGCCTGCAGAAGGCAGCCCCGCAAATCAAGGATGTGTATCTGCACAGCCAAGTGTGGATATAGAAAAACACTGTTTTTACGGACATCACGCATAATTATCAGGGTGCCAGCCTGAGCTATAAGCGGCTCGAGGCAGGCTTTACCCGACACAACTGGGATGCCTATGTGCTTTATGATTCTGCTGCCAATCCTTTTCAGTCGGGGCCTTTCACCCAGGGGATCGCCACTGCAGGCCTGCCGGTTGATTATCGTAAAGTGCATTTGGTGCTGCAAGGAAATGCCTACTTCGGTGATTCATCGGTAAGGGCCTTCCCCAGGTTTACGGGATATTTCAATTTTTATATTGAGGGGCATTTGGGCATCACCAAGCGGTTTACGCGGCCCAATATCATTTTTATGCGCGCTGGGATAGAAGGCGATGGCCGCTCAGCCTGGAGTGCGCCCTATTATCAGCCCGGGCTGGATGAGTTTCTGCAGGGAAACAGGACAGACTATGCTGGATATTATCGCCTTTCGCCATATGTACAAGTCAAAGTGAAAAAACTCTATGCAATGGCAAAACTCGAGCACCTCAATTGGGGATGGGCAGGCCAGGCTGATGCATTTGGGGCAGCAGATTATCCCATTGGGGCGCGAATGCTGCGCGTTGGGCTGCGCTGGCTGTTTGTGGGTTAACGAATGCTGATGGGCTTGCCGCTGACGCGCTGAAGCAAAGGTTTCAGCACTTTGATGGCATTTTCCTTCGTCTGTGCCTCTATTCCCATCTCAAGGGCAGTTTGCTTCAGTTCTGTTTCTGCCATTTTAAAAGCCTCTGCCGTTTCCTGCGATGCATCATTATAACTGAGGAGCTTGAACTGGTTTTCGCCTTCATATACCCTTGAGTTCTGATGGTCTATTTTAAAATAACAGATTTCAGGTGCAGGAAGCGTGATACGGATGCTATCCTCATCAATGCTGATATGCTCAGCTTTAATGGCATTGAGATCAATGCAGCCGGCGGCCTCGCCGCTCACCACCAGCAGCAATCGGCTGTCGCCGCCCTTGTACCAAGCCCTTTGGTTCTTGACCTCTACCACATCCTTGATATGCACTTTCACCAGTTCCAGTTTGCCAATCCGTTCAATCTGCTCAATCAGCCGGTTATGGGTAACTGTCGTTTTTTCTTCGCCATTGAAAAAGCTTCCACTCATGGTTCGGCTGCTGACCAGCAGGACGAGTGCAGCGACCAGGCATAGGCCCAGGCCGAGTTTTAATCCGCGAACTATCATTGATCTTCAGCTAAAGGTACAGTTACCGTGCCGATAGATTAACAGGCGGTTTTGGCCCTACTCATACCGCAGACTGTCAATGGGGTCGAGTTTTGCTGCTTTAAGGGCAGGGAACAGGCCTGCCAGGATGCTGACAATGGAACATGTTACCACAGCCATCACAATCCAATTCCATGGAATGCTGAATGGCTGGCTGAAATAGCCTGAAACGGCATTGCCAACCACCAGCCCCGC
>CBDTVD010000273.1:0-2905 GCA_965363965.1 uncultured bacterium | reverse complement strand
TGGGCATATAATAATACCTGAAACTGTCGGCCTTGGGTTTGTACACCGTGTCCAGCAGCTGGGCCAGCGTGTAAGGGTCCAGCTGTTCCAGCATGGTGTCGCGCTGGGCGTGTGCAGCCGTTACCGCGCCGAGGAAGAGGGAAACCCCCAGCAGAAATGTTCTCATGATGGTTTTCAGGAAATGTATGGAGCGAAGATAACCCTCTCGCGCCGAATTTCTAAACGGTCGAGCCCGCAAAGTAATCGGGTCGCTCTGCCGTGCGGGCCCTGAACTCTTCCAGCAGGGCATCGGTGCTTTCAGGGGTCAGGTTTTCATAATAGTCATCAAACACCTGCATCATGGGGGCACTGCCGCAGCTGGCCAGGCACTCTACGCCTTTCAGGGTAAACATGCCATCGGCAGTTGTCTGCCCTGCTTTTATGCCCAGCCGATTTTCCAGGTGGCTGATTAATTCATCGCTCCCCCGCAGCATGCAGGGGCCGGTTCGGCACACCTCCAGCACCCATTTGCCCACTGGCTGCATATGATACATGCTGTAAAAGGTTGCCACCTCATACACCTCGATGGGCAGCAGTTCCAGGGTCTCGGCCACCATGTCCATCACCTCTACGCTCAGCCAGCCGAAATCGTCCTGGGCCATGTGGAGCACAGGCAGCAGGGCACTTTTCTGCCTCTCAGGCGGGTAATGTGTCCTCAGCTCTTTTATTTGCTGTCTGCGCGCTGGGCTGAATTCGGGTTTCTCCATTTTGGGCCGTCGGGGGTGCAAAGGTAAAAAAGGTCAGTGCGTGTCATTGAGATGCACTCGGCCAGGACGAAATCACCGATACGCCGCCCCGCACCACATCGCCTATCTGCACTTTTATGTCAGCATCCAGCGGCAGAAACAAATCTGCCCTCGACCCGAATTTAATGAACCCTATTTGACCGGTCTGTTTCAGCATCGCCCCTTCAGGATGAAAGAAAACAATCCGCCGAGCCACCGCCCCTGCAATCTGCCTCAGCAGCAATCGGTGCCCCTGTGCATCCTCAATCACACTGGTGTTGCGCTCATTCAATTCACTGCTTTTGGGGTGCCAGGCCACCAGATACTTGCCCGGGTGATACCTGTGATAAATCAGCCGGCCGCTGATGGGTATGCGGTTGATGTGCACATCTGTCGGCGACATAAAAATGCTGATTTGCATGCAGTCGGTTTTCAGAAACTCAGGCTCAAAAACCTTTTCAATCACTACTACTTTGCCATCAGCAGGGCTGATGACCATTGCCGGGTTGTGCACCCACTTCCGTTTGGGGTTTCTGAAAAACTGCAGAAAGAAAAGCATCAGCGGCAGGCTGAGCACTATCCCCGTCCACAGCCCAGGCATGGCAAAGGCAAGCCACAGCCCTGCAATAAGCACAGCGCAAACGCCGCCGACAATCAGCAGGGTGGGGGTGCCCTCAGGGTGAATGTATCTGTCTCTGCTGGCCATCACAGGGGTTTCCTCACTATTTCTTCGCGCTCAGGTCCGGTGCTGATGGTGGTGATTTGGATGCCCACCTCAGTCTCAATAAAACGGATGTAGCTCTGCAATTGGCGGGGTATATCCGCATAATCTTTGATGCCCTGGAGCGGCGATTGCCAGCCATCCACTTCCACAAGCCTCGGGGCTGTCATTTTGCCTTCATCCAGCAAAGGGTATCCGTCCATGGCCTCGTCCTGGCCATAGTAGTGCGTGCAGATTTTTAGCGATGGCAGCTCATCCAGCACATCCACTTTCATCATCATCAGCTCATCCACGCCATTGATCATGCAGGCGTACTTGAGTGCAGGGAGGTCGAGCCACCCGCACCTCCGAGGCCGACCCGTAGTTGAACCGAATTCCTTTCCGACAGTGCGGATGTGGTCGCCATCCTTGTCCCCAATGGGGAGCTCGGTGGGGAACGGGCCATCGCCTACCCGCGTGGCATAGGCTTTAAACACGCCATAGACTCTGCGGATATGCTTCGGCGCAATGCCCAGGCCAGCACAGGCCCCTCCAGCGATGGTGCTGCTGCTGGTTACATATGGGTAGGTGCCATGATCGAGGTCGAGCAAGGTGCCCTGTGCCCCCTCAGCCAGTATTTCGGTGCCGCTTTCAATCAGCCGGTTAAGGCAGATGGCGGTGTCCTCTATATGAAAGCGATTGAAAATATCGAGTGTGCCGAGCCACTCGTCTATGCTGGGCAATTCAGCACCTGGGTCTATGGCGCGCATTTGCCGCAGGAACCACGTGCGGGTCACCTCCAGCCGCGTTTTCCAATCGCTGCGGCGGATATCGCCGACCCGCAAGGCTACGCGGGCTGCCTTGGCTGTATAAGCCGGGCCTATGCCGCGCTGAGTGGTGCCCACTGGGCTGCCGCTGAGTTTCTCGAGCGCAGTATCCAGGGCGGTATGCCAGGGGGTTATCAGTGTCGCCTTGTTGCTGATGTGGATGCGCCCGTCAACGCCGATGCCCGCATCCTCCAGCAGTTTGATTTCTTTGGCCAGCACGCGCGGGTCCAGCACCACCCCATTGCCGATGACATTGGTCACCTTGGGCCGCGTGATGCCGCTGGGCACCTGGTGCAGCACCAGTTTCTGCGTGCCGATGATGATGGTGTGCCCCGCATTCGGCCCGCCCTGAAAACGGGCGACGCAGCCATAGTCACCCGCCATCAAATCCACTATTTTGCCTTTGCCCTCATCCCCCCACTGGAGGCCGAGCAGTATATCAACTGGCATGGTCTTGCTCTTTTTTCTTCCCCTGCACTGCGCAGGGGGGCAAAGGTAAGCCGAATGGCCGCCCAAGGTAGGCCGGTACATCATAGGCAGGCCCTCTTCGTCATTGTGTGCCCTCTTCGTCATTGCGGGCTCGACCCGCAATCTGACGGGTGGGGGATTGCGGC
>CBDTVD010000272.1:0-2952 GCA_965363965.1 uncultured bacterium | reverse complement strand
AGCACTGTGCGATGCCGGCCATAACCGCCGACCAATTCAGGCAAGCCAAAACTGCCCACGAAAGCCAGCTGCACCCTGGGGATGCGCCCAGCGTCGATCAAAAATGAAACACCCTGCCGAATCTCATCTCCCATCGCATCCAGCAGCTCGACTCGGTATCCCCGCGTCTCGGGGCCAATCCAAGGCTGGGTTATGCCGGATAATGGCAGCAGATTCAGGTCGGCAGGGCCGCAGGGAATCTGCAGAACCACCCCCGTACCCGAAGGCAGAGAAAGATTGACACTGCTTTCCACAGTCAAATCCTCCCGCAGTTTGCTCAGTTTGATGGCGGCCAGTTCGCTGGGGTCATCGTGCAAACTATGCAGAACGGCATGCTCAAGGGGATGCAGCGTCCTGACCATCGGCGATTGGCTGAGCATCGGGGTCGCGGGGCCGGGCACGGAGTAATCCTCCAGGTTGCCCCGTGCGCTGTGGGCATTCAGCAGGCTGACCAAATCAGTCTCCAAATCAGCCGCTGCGCCCGGATAACCAGTCTGCAGATTGGCCGAAAGGTCGAGCCATTCTTCCCACACCTTCAGGCTGAAGCCGAGTATCGGGTCAATCCACCGGATGGCGGGGGCGGTTGGGCTGGGCAGCCATCCCCCATTTTCCACAGCCCAATCGCGCAGCACACCTGCAAGCGACTGGGGTGGCGCATAATGAAATCGGCCTGAAGAATCAGGGGCGATGTAGGCAGGCGCTTCCCAGTCAATTCCCTCTATTTGTGCCTGAATGATGAGCCGAGTAATGCCGGCCTGGTTGCTGGTGAACACCCACTCGGGGTTTGCTGCAGGGCTTGCATAAGCTGCAGGCTGGGCAAAAACGCTGATCATGGCTTGGGGCAGATGATGATGCCCTGCAGGGCGTGGCCGGTGAAAGTTACCTGCACCCTGGGCGCTTCAGCCTGGCTGTTGGGGTGGATAGCCAGCAGACTTACCCGTCGCAAAGCCCCAGCAATGCCCAGCAGCGGGCACCAGCCCAGCAGCAAGCCATCAGCGTTTGGCGTTGCCAGTTCCGCTATCAGCCCGTCCGTTTGGTCGAGTTCATGGATAAAGCCCAGCACTTCAGCCCCTATGCTCGGCAGTTCGATTGTCAGTTCAGCCTGCACATACTCGCCGGCATCGCTGCGCTTGGTCTGCCACTTGGCCTCGGCTTTGATAAATCCCTCGATGGATACCCAGGCCCCTGGGTCAGTCAGCTGCACATTGCTCACTCGGCGCGTGGCTGGTGAAAAACTCAGCGCAGCCACATCGAGTGCCCCCGCAGGGGCAACCCGAATGCTGCGCCATCCGCCCAGTGCACCCTGGGCCGTACTGGATAGCGTCAATGATTCCGTTGTTTTTTAACTCTGCTTGCTTTTCATTGGATTACCAGGCCCCGACGATCAGTTCCTCATGCAGATACTGGGTGCCGACTTTGTATTGCACGCGCATGTAATTGGTCTGCTCCTTTTTCTCATACCACATCTCGGCACTTGATTCAGGGTCAGCCAGGTCAGTGGCGACAACGAGGTTTTTGGGGGTGGTGAGCAGGGCGCGATGGGGCCGTACGCCACCAAAGTCGTTTGCAATGTGGAGGTCCCAATCGGGGCGGACAATCAGGGGGATGCCATTCCAGGTGAGGCGGGGCACGCCGTTGATGGTCATCATCGCGCCGGCATCGGTGCCGCTGAGGGTCTGCAGGCTCGCCCGATAATTGGCGGCCAGGCTGCGCGTAACCATCAGGCGGAGGTCATCGCCCTCATCCAGCAGTTCATATGGGGCAGCCGTGTACATCTGGTTGAAAATGTCAAGTGCGCGGCCGGCAATCAGCGCCTGGCTGTGGGGGGTGTTGGGGGTTACCAGCGTCTGTGCCCAGCTGCCGCCTGTGCCTGCGCTGGTCATCACCACGGTGAAGGGCTTGCCTGGCACTCGGCTGGTGAGGGTGATGACGGTGCTGCTGCTGGTGGCAGTGATGTCCCTCAGGGCCAGGGCAGCCGCATTGGCGTCTATCCAGTTGCTGACGGTGGTGGCGTTGTTGGTGGAGTAAGCTGCACTGTATGCAATGCCATTGATGGTGAGCGTTACAGTGCCCGCGCTGACTCCGCTGAGGCCATAGGTGTTCACCTGTGCCACAGCACCATTGCCCATGGTGATGCGCTGCCCTGCGGGGATTTTGCTGGCGTTGTAATCGGCTATGATGCGTGTCCAGAACCCATCGTAGGTGTTGTAATCAGCGTCAGCGGTGCCGTTGCTTGCGCCGGCAGTAAGCCCCTCTTTCAGCTTGTCGCCGAAGAAAAGCTGCCGCTGAAGGTCTCGGCGAAGGGCGCGGACAAACAGGGCCGCCACAATTTCAAGGAACACTGTGCCATCGATATTATCCCAGTTGACGCCCAGCCGCAGCGCCTCCTCTTTCACCGAGTTGAAGAAGGCCGCACCGCTCTGCTCTACCTGGGCCTTCATGCGCGCCACGGTGATTTCTTTCTGCACCATGGTTACACCATTGGCGCTGGCGAAGCCCGTGCCCTGGACGTAGGCTTTGGTAATTTTCTCGAGTTTAGTGAAAAAATCGAGCTTTTCATTGCCTGCCACCCCTGTGCGCAGCGTGCAGATGCTGCGGATGTCGTCGCCGGTAAAAAGGGGTTTGAGGAAGTACTCGAGTGCCTGCTGCCTGCTGTACTGCAGGCTGTGTGTAATCAGATTTGCCATTTGCTTTCAGTTGATTCGGATTTTTCTTTTTGCCTTAATCGGCCAGCAGTATCCGGTCAAGCTTTCACCCTCTCCTAATGGCATGCGACATGGTTTGGCGGGTTTACAACTCTCCCCGTGCCCCTCTCTGATCTTCAGAGAGGGGTGCCGAACCCAATATTGCTTACCAATTTGCCCTTCGATGTAGGGCAAGCACCCTGTGCTTGCCTTGAGTCCTCGACTGCAT
>CBDTVD010000271.1:0-2965 GCA_965363965.1 uncultured bacterium | reverse complement strand
AGTATTCCCCGCCGTAATACTGCGGCCTTTCCAGTTCCAGCGTCAGCCCCAGCCCAGTGCTGTCCCTTTTGTAGAGATACAGGTAGGGAGGCAGATTGGCCGATTGTGCGCTGGTGTCGGCTGCATAAAAATCAAGCCGCGCCAGATTGACCCCTTTGAGGCTGGATTTGCTCAGTTCCCTCAGAAAAGGAATTTCGGCTTTGACCCGGGTGCCGGCCAGCGGGGCGAGGAACACCGAGGGGAAGAATTGACCAGGGGCTGAAAGCTGCGTGCTGATGGGTGTGCCTGAATAATCGTGGCTGAAAAATGAGGCGCGGCTTTCGGCCGTGCCTGCCGATAGGGTGAGGGTGGCAGGTGTGCCATCCGGCTCGGTATAATTGATCAGCAGGCGGGTTTTGGGATTTACCCAGTTGAACCCGGCAATCACGCCTTCACCCTTGCCCAGGCTGCCTTTTGACTCAGGGGCAAGCACTATCCCTTTGATGTATCCATCAAGTGTGCCGAGCGTGTTGAGGAATTCGATTGGGGCTGTGAGCACCTTTCTTCCCCAGGCTGTGTCCATTTTGATGATCAGCGCAGTGTCATTGTCAAAAAATCCGCCCTTGCTTTCGCCTATTTTTTCGCCCAGCTTAATGGGTTTGTTTGAAAATGCTGTAACGGGCACCTCTTCAGCAGCTTCATGTGCCGCGATGCTTATTTTTTTGCTGCCAGCGTCACCATAAACAGGTTTGCCATTGGCAAAAGCAAGTGCCAGGGTCACAGACACCATTTTTCCGAGTTTTGGTTTCTCTGATACTGGCTTTGTAACAGTCAATTGGCTTGCGGCCATGGCAGTGGTCAGCCCGAAAACAGGGTCATTGTACAGCCCTGCCACATCTCGCCGAGGGTTTCCGGTAAACAGGCTGTCCACCTTGTCGGTGGTCAGCGTGACGGTAAAACTGTCCTCTGTGCTCAGCGGAAGATTTTGGCCTGGCAATCCCCCAGCCTGTTCGAAACTGTAAGGGTCTTTGCAGGCAGCAAAGCCCAGGGCAAACAAGGCGGCGAGTGCCGTGGCGCGGAGCGCTGTCAATTTATGCCTGTTTTTCCAGGACGGCGTCTTCCAGCAGGCTGGCGTAAAATTCATTGTGGCTTTCAGCAAATCGCTCGGCGTCTGCATCTGCGCTCAGTACGGGTTTGCCGCATCCGAAAGCTTTCTGCTGGAGGTCGGCCTCCACCGCTGGGTCGCTGATCACCAGCCCGTCTGCATAATGAATGCCAATCGCACTCAGGTCCCGCAGGGTAGGGTTGGTCCACTGGTCATACAGTTCACGTCCCTGGCCTGCGGCGTGGGCTTTATCCACAAATTTGGCGTCCAGCTGGTTTTCGTGCTCCGGGTTTTGGATGCTGTAGATAAAGCGGGTATTGCGGAACACAGGCTCTATTTTGCTCATGGTGCGTCCATACATGGGCACCAGGCTTGTCATCCAGCCGCTGCAGTGGATGATGTCAGGTATCCACCCGAGTTTGAGAATGATTTCCATCACCGCTTTATTAAAGAAGGCCATCCGCTCGCAGTTGTCGGGGTAAAAAGTGCCGGCGTCATCGTGGAGGTCGTTGCGGCGGCTGAAGTAATCCTCATTATCCAGGAAATAGACCTGCATCCGTGCGCTGGGCAGGCTGGCTACCTTGATGGTTACAGGGGTAACGTTTTCGCCAACGGTGATATTGATGCCGCTGAGGCGAATAACCTCATGCAGGCGGTGCTTGCGCTCATTGATATTGCCAAATCGGGGCATAAAAACCCTGGCCTCATGGCCTTTTTCATACATTTTGTGGCTTAGCCTGTTCAGGGTGTTGGCCTCCTGGGTAAGTTCCAGGTAGGGATTCATTTCCTGGCCAATGTAAAGTATGCGTTTCTTGCTCATTTTTTGGATTCTTGGGATTTTTTTTTGAAAGGTATCAATAGTGGAGTTGAAGTGGTGGCATGTGCAATCGGCCAATTTGGCGTATAGACTGCATAAATGTTACTGCAAAGGTACGAATAATAGGGCACCCAGGGCGACTTTGGGCACACTGAGCCCAAAAACTTTCGGGCACTCAATGTCTTCCCCCCTTACGCTTGCCAAAAGACCCTGATTGGGCCGAAATTTGCGCCCCCGAAACGCAACGGATAAATCAGCCATGCCCGAGTCCATCAACCCGTCAACCATATGGCCCGCTGCCGATGTCCCTTTTTGGGTATTGGCATTCTATCGGTATGTGCGGATTGAGGAACCAGAGGAGTTTGCAGCCGCACACCTCGCCTGGTGCAAAGCACAAAAACTGAAAGGCAGGATACTGATTGCCCATGAAGGCATCAATGGCACACTAAGCGGAACACCTGCCCAAATCAGAGGATACATTGAGACCATGGAAGCCGACCCCCGATTCAGCGGAACCCTCTGGAAAATTGACCCTGCAGATGCCCATGCATTCCAGAAAATGCATGTGCGCTTTCGCCCTGAAATTGTCAACTCAGGCACACTCGACTGGGGCCTTGACCCTACGCAGCAAACAGGCGACTTTATTGATGGCCAAACTTTCAGGGCCATGCTGGACGACCCTGAGGTGGTCTTGCTCGATGTCCGTTCTAATTATGAGACCAATCTCGGGCAATTTCGCGGGGCAAAAACCCTCGACCTGGAGAACTTCAGGGACCTGCCAAGCCATCTCGAGTCCCTCAAAGACTTGAAGGATAAACGGGTGGTTACTTATTGCACAGGGGGAATCAAGTGCGAGAAAGCGAGTGCGCTTCTGCTGGCCAACGGCTTCACCCATGTCGGCCAGCTGCATGGCGGCGTGCTGCAATATGCCCGTGAGACAGGGGGGCAGGGCTTTGATGGAAAACTCTATGTTTTCGATGGGCGGGTGGCAGTAGATGTCAACTCGGTTGACCCGACAGTCATCACCCACTGCTGCCACTGCGGCACCGCCACTGGCCGAGTGG
>CBDTVD010000270.1:0-2985 GCA_965363965.1 uncultured bacterium | reverse complement strand
AAAATTAAATCCACCTGTTACCCCATCAATATCCATCACCTCACCTGCAAAAAAAAGTCGAGGATGCTGCCGGCTCGCCATAGTATCGAGATTTATGGCTGAAAGATTTACTCCGCCGGCTGTAACGAATTCTTCCTTATAGGTAGTTTTTCCCTTGCAGGCAAAGGCCAGCCCTTTGATGGAATCGGTGAGTGTTTGCAGTTGTTTTTTTGATGCCTCAGCCCATTTCAGGGTTGGATTGATTCCACATCGGGCAAGCAAATAATCCCAGAGCCTTTTCGGCAGGTCAAGGCCAGTTGGCGCAGAGGAAAGCTGAGTTTTACCCTTTGATTCCATATGCTCCCTGAATAATTTTCCCAGCGATTTTGCATCTATTCGGGGCAGGAGGTCAATTTCTGCTTGGAAATTATAGTTTGCCTCTGCCAGCAGCCGTGCCCCCCACGCTGAAAGTTTCAGAACCGCTGGCCCGCTGACCCCCCAATGGGTAAAAAGCATGTGACCATCTCAATGCATCACATTGGCCCCAGCCATAATTCTGATTTCAGCCTGCGGAATAGCTATGCCCATCAGTTCTTTGGCTGGATTGACAGCATTAAAAGTGAAAAGCGATGGCACCGGTTGTACCACCTCAATCCCCAAATCCATCAGCAATTTGTAATCATCAAGGGTTCTGCCGCCGCCAGTGGTTACAAGTACTGCATCAAACCATTCATCCTGGCCATTTATGCAAATGGTGCAGCCATTGCCGAGGGGGGACACAACACTTACCCTGGAATGCAGCCTCAATTCAGAATCTCCCCTCAGCGCTGCTTTTCTCAGGCACTCGGCAATGGTGGTGCTTTTATCTGAAACTGGGAAAACTCGCCCATCTGATTCTGTCTTCAGCTCCGCACCATGCTGGCTGAACCAGCGCCACACCTCGCCTGGTCCATGGCGCTGGAATGCGCTCAGTAGAAATTCTCCGCCGCGCGGGTAATGCTCGGCAAGTTTTTTAGCCTTTCTTTGGTCATGCGTTACATTGCATCTGCCTCCGCCTGAGGCCAGCACCTTGCCCATCACCTTGCCTGTTTTTTCAAGAATATGTATTTTGACATCAGGCATCATTGCCCGCAGGTGCGCCGCTGCATAAAATCCTGCAGCACCGCCACCAATGATTGCAACTCTCGGAATCTTCAAGAATGGATAGCCGTCTTTTTAGTCACTCCGCCAAACGTATCATTTATGCTTTGCAGGATGATGAATGCCGAAGGGTCGATTTTATGAACCAGCACTTTTACGCGCATCACTTCCAGCCGAGTAACGACGCACATCAGAATGTCTATGTCCTTGTCGGTATAGCCGGTGCGGCCCTTAAGAATGGTTACGCCTCGGTTCAAATCTTTTAGCAGGGTTAATCTCACCTCTTCATTTTTCGGAGTGACTATCAGCATACCAGTAAACTCTTCAATGCCATGGACGATATAATCAACTGTGCGTGATGCGGCTATGTAAGTCAAAATAGAATACATCACCTGTTCAGAAGAAAGCAGCAGCAGCGCTGAACCAAAGATGATGACATTGAAAAGCAGAATCACCTCCCCTACGGTAAGAATGGAGCGGCGATTGATCAGCAATGCCATTATTTCAGTGCCGTCCAATACACCAGTGCCCTGGATGGTGAGGCCGATGCCAGCACCCAGAAAAAATCCGCCGAAAACTGCAGCAAGCAGTTTGTCATCCGTTGCAGGCGCAAAATGGATAAAAATAAGGGCCAGCGAAAGGGCAGCGATAGCCAAGGCACCTCTGATGGCAAATGCTCGCCCAAACCTTGCTGCTGCCACGCCCAGAAATGGGATGTTGATCAATGCAATCAAATAGGGCAGCGGCACGCCCGTGGCTTGGCTCAGCAGCATGCTGATGCCAGTTACACCGCCATCAATAAAGCCATTGGGCACCAGAAAGCCATGCAACCCATAGGCAGCCGACAGAACCCCCAATGCAATAAAAACGATAGGCCTGAATTTTCGGGAGATTGTGCTGCGGTTGGCCATTTTATTATCTGCATCTTAAACACCATTACTGGCCTGAAAAGTTGAAGAGACCGGCAAAGTACACTTTAATTTCGCCGAATGCCAATTTTAGCACCTTTCAATCTCCATAAATGGATTGATGAAAATCGTCACCTGCTGAAACCGCCAGTCGGAAACCAGCAGGTTTATCACCAGGCCGAGGATTTTATCATCATGGTGGTGGGCGGCCCAAACTCCCGAAAAGATTATCACTGGAATGAAGGCGAGGAATTTTTCTATCAGATAGAAGGAGACATCACCGTAAAAATTATTGACAATGGAAAGCCCCGAGACATGCACATCAAACAAGGCGACATCTTTCTGCTGCCAGGCCGCACCCCACATTCTCCACAGCGCGGTGCCAACACCATCGGGCTGGTGATTGAACGCATCAGGAACAAAGAAGAAATTGACGGCTTCCTGTGGTTTTGCGAGAATTGCGGAAATAAACTTTATGAAGAGTATCTGCCGGTTACCGATATTGTCAGTCAGCTGCCGCCGGTGATGAACAGGTTCTATGGCAACCTTGCGCTGAGAACTTGCAGCAACTGCGGCACAGTGATGGAGCCGCCTACACCTGCAAAAGCGGGATGAGGATAGACGTCCACACTCACATACTGCCGGAAACCTGGCCTAACCTGAAGGAGCGCTATGGCTATGGAGGGTTCGTCCGGCTAGAGCATCACAAACCCTGTTGTGCAAGGATGCTTATTGACGACAAATTTTTCAGGGAAGTGGAATCAAATACATGGGACCCTGACGTCAGAATGGCTGATTGCGATGCCACTGGGGTGGATGTCCAAGTGCTCTCTACAGTCCCTGTAATGTTTAATTACTGGGCAAAACCCGAGCATACGCTGGACCTCTCAAAAATTTTGAATGACCATATCGAAGGTGTTTGCAATCGGCACCCCAAGCGGTTCATCGGCTTGGCAAC
>CBDTVD010000269.1:0-3003 GCA_965363965.1 uncultured bacterium | reverse complement strand
CCCCGATTGCAAGCCTGCCGATGGCACAGTTGCCTGCCCCAGGCTGGCATTGCCTGCCCACACTTGCTGGCCATTGACATTCCACAGGCTCACCTGCGCCAAGCCGCTGAGATTGCCGAGACTGACTATCCAGGCCTCGCCAGAGGAAATGGGGTTTGGGTAGATGGTCAGCGATGGCCCATTACCAACAGGTGAAATGGAGGTGATTTTTTGATAGTATTTCTGGGTGCTGCTGGCTGAGCAACCGAAACTGTCGGTTACAGTGAGAGTGAACTCATGCATGCCGCTGTCGAGCAGGAGTGTTACTCTTCTTCCGGTAAGGGAATCCTGTACGCCGTCAATCGTCCAGCTGTAGGTTGCAGTTGTGGTGTCATTGGCTGTGAGTGCGACATCGAAACCACTGTCTGTGGGGGTGGCAGCAATCAGGGTAAAGATGCCATTTACGCCGCCGCGGCGGGTCAGCCTCAGGGTGTCATACCCTATGCATCCGCCCTCACCGATTGCGGCCAGCACAACAATCCCATCGCGGAAACTGGTGTCGGGCTTGTAGGTGAGTTTTTCGCCTGTTTCTTTTTTGCCATTGGGCAGCTGCCAAACGATGGTGGTTTTTCCGCCGCCGATGACAGTGCTGGTGAGCTGAAATGCCTCGCCCGCGCATTTAACTGTGTCATCTGCCCTGGCCTGCACCACAGGGGTGCCGAAGAAGATGATGGCGGTGCGCAGGGTATCATAAGTGAGGGCGGTGTCGGAGAACACCGAGACCTGATAGGCACCCATGAGTTTTCCGCCGGGTTTAAACACAAGCCTGCCATGCAGGGTGTCGCTGGGCACTGCGGAACTGAGCGTATCGTAAATTGTGTAAGTGCCTGAATCGCTTTTGATGCGGATGGTGACGGGCACGCTCGGCAAGGTGTCGCCAGCAGAAGTGCGCACACTATACTCGATTACAAAACTGTCAGCATCGCATTTTTTCTGCGCGCCTGCCCCCAGGCCATAGAGGCGCACAAAATGGGTGCTGGTGTCCATGTTGGTGGTGTCGGTAACGGAGGAATCGAAGGTGCCCTCCCATGCGCCGATGTCCACCAGGCTGTCGCGCGTTTGCCGGTCAATGTCCTCGCCGATCAGGTTATAGATAGTGGAAGTGCTGAGGCCCTTGTTCAGCAGCAGGTTGCCTGCCCAGCGATAGCCGGTTGAATCGAATTTGGGAAGGCCGGTGATGCTGTTCCCCTCAAGGCTGGTTGCGCTCTGCCATGCACTCAGTGCCATAGTGCTGCTGCTGCCTTTCAGCTGAAATGTTTTGCTGCTGTCCCTGTTATAATAGGCGTTATTCTGGCTGCTGCGGCTGCCGGAGGTATCAGTGCTGAAGACGATATGCGTAGCCTGATTGATGATGGCATTGCTGATGAACTGCGTGGCCGAGCTGGAAAAAGAATTGGCCACTGAAACCAGTGCTGTGGTTTTGGCCTGAGTTTCACCTGTGCCCCTTAGGGTGTTGTTGACCACAATGGCCGAGCCTGCTGTGGAATCGAGCAGCAATGCCATACAGCTTTTGCCGATTGAGGTTACATTGACATAGTTGTTCGTCAAGGTAAGCGCTCGGCCTTTGGGGATGTGGCGGCCCGCTATGCCCACTCCGTCATATGGCAGAATGATTTTGTTGCCATTGGCCATGCCGTGGCTGTTATCGAGGAAGATGCCGTTTCGGCCTGTGAGGCTGGCGTTGGTGATTTCCATGGAGTTGTATTGCAGGCTGACATGGCTGAATGCGGCCGTAATGGCGCTGACAGTGAAATCCTGCATGATGCAGTTGGATACCACTGCGCCCGAATCGCTATGGAAAGCGACATGTACTCCCCCGCCCGTGAAGCCGCAGCTATCAAAGATGAGGGCACCTTTTCTTGCCGAGGTATAGATAGCCTCGCCATAGGTGTTGCCGTTATAAAAGCCGCACTGTGTGAAGGCGACTCGGTGCACGCTGTCATCCAAGTCAATAATTTTGGCGGTGCTGGCAAAGGCATTGGACCGAAGAAAGACCAGATACTGAAAATGGATGCCGCTGACATTCAGCAGCCTCAGTACATAATCAACCTCAAAGCTGGAGGTGTTGGTGTGGTCGAGCAAGGTGAATTGCGTGGTGTCGCCCCTGATGATCAGGTGCTGGCTGCCCTGCAGCATCAGGTGGTCAAGAGATACGGCAGTATTGGGGTAATATCCAGACCCGAGTTTGAGGATGACCGTATCGGTGATGCCATGCTTTTCGAGGCTGTCGGTTGCGGCTTGCAGAGTCGCGAAATCGCCGCTGCCATCGGCTTTGATGGAATAGGTGCCAGTGTATTGGGCCTTTGCCCCGATGCAGCCCAGCAGCATAAGCAGAAAAATGGAAAGTTTTGTCATCTGGATATCGTGCAGCATTCTATCCCCAATGAATAGGATGCCGCGCAAAAATAAACGGACGCTGGTTTTGGTTGGAGGGTTGCCCAGGTATAGAGTATTGTACGTGTTGTAACCCGCCCGAAAAGTCTTCTGCTCCAGTTTATCCAAGTATAGGTTAAACTGCGGAAGGCTCCTCTTCAGCCGTCCGATACTCCGCGTCGCTTTATTCAGCGTCCAGCTAAGCTGAACCTTCAGCAGCCATTCAAAACGATTTTACTCCATTCTGTTTATATTTGTGCTATGGAATTGATTTTCTTTTTTGCGATGTGTTTGCTCTATTTTTTGAGCGGCATCGAAGAAGCCATATTGGCAGATCGACGTAAGCGGAAAGAACCCTCCTCATCTTCCGATACCTCCCAGCACCTCCCATAAATCCGCCTTCAGGATGTCCTGCTCCAGCTCCACCAGCAAGCGGCCCCGTCAGCTTATTTTTTGGGTCTGATACCCAACTAATTCCGTTCATTGGCGGTTATGCAGGTGTGGAAGTGTTTATCGTTTTAGCGGTGGCAGTTTTACTACTGGTTGCGGTCCTGCTGGTATTCAGACTGGCATTAATCCTCCTGGTAGGGC
>CBDTVD010000268.1:0-3030 GCA_965363965.1 uncultured bacterium | reverse complement strand
GGCCAAGCGCCCAGAACTGAGCAAATCGGCGAAAAACTGCGGCTCTATCCCATTGATAAGCATGGGGTGCTGACGATGAGTGTAGGCTTGCTGCTGGAAGAAAATCAGGCACTGGTGTGGCGCGGGCCCATGGTTACCACTGCCCTGCGCCAACTGCTGAATGATGTGGCATGGGGAGAACTGGATTACCTGGTTGTTGACTTGCCCCCCGGCACGGGCGATGTGCACCTGACGCTGGCACAGAGTTTTCCGCTGTCAGGCGTGGTGATTGTAACCACGCCGCAGGAAATGGCCGTGATGGACACGCGCAAAAGCATCGAAATGTATCGGATGCCTGGGCTGAATATCCCAATACTGGGATTGGTGCAGAACATGAGCTATTTCAGCCCGATGGATTTCCCTGACAAAAAGTATAGGCTGTTCGGGGAAAATGGGGGAATCAGGCTTGCAAATGAGTATGGGATACCAGTGCTGGCTGAGTTGCCACTATACGGCTCGCTTGCAGAAAGTGCGGACAATGGCATACCTGCAGTGATTATGGATGATGAGCAGATAGGGCACCCTTTCAGGCAAATGGCTGAGCGCGTGGCCCAGCAGGTGAGCATTCTTGTGGGGAATGGCCCTGGCCCATCAGCATAAAATGGCGATGACATGGCTGTGGCACCATAAGAAGTTTAACTTTGTAGAGAGATGTTGATGACCAACGCCGAAACAGAGCTGGCTGCAAGAGTTGAAGCAGCACTGGACCAAATGCGTCCCTTTTTGCACGATGATGGCGGCGATGTAGAAATTGTGAGCATTGATGAGCAGCAAAACATAGTGCTTAAATTGCTCGGCAGCTGCAGCAGCTGCCTGATGAGCGAAATGACAATGAAGGCTGGCATTGAAGATGCAATCCGCAAGGCTGTGCCAGGTGTGGGCAGCATCACAGCATTAAATCAGTTGGGCGTGCCGGCCAATGCCTCGAAATAAAGGCAATTTGGGGCAACCTTTGCCCCAGCATGAAGTTAGTAAGCCTAAAAGATGGCGGCCCGTCAGGAAAAGCCGCGCTCTACATAAACAATAAAGTATTCGCCCTTGCTGATTTGGGTGAGAACCTGGAGTACAGCATGCGCCAGGTACTCGATGACTGGGACAGCCACTATGAGCGATTGCTGAGGCTGAGTGAAAAAATAAATGATGACCCAGGGAAGTATCCCAGCTCGGAATATGATGAAAATAATCTGATGGCACCAGTTCCGCAGCCCACCAGCTGCAGAGATGGATACGCATTCAGGCAGCACGTGGCCACAGCACGCAGAAATCGGGGGGTGCCCATGATTCCGGAGTTTGACCTGTTCCCCATCTTCTACTTTACAAATCATCTGGGTGTATCAGGCCCTGGAGACGTAGAAGTGATGCCTGACCATTTGCGCAAACTCGATTTTGAACTTGAAGCCGCCATTGTACTGGGGCGCAGGGGGAAAAACATCAGGGCAAGCCAGGCGGATGAGCACATAGCCGGATATATGGTGATGAATGACCTGAGCGCAAGGCACCTGCAGATGGAAGAAATGAAACTGAACCTGGGGCCTGCAAAAGGAAAGGACTTTGCGACTGCAATTGGGCCCTGGCTGGTGACCCGAGATGAACTCGGCCAGCACAGGGTGCCGACCAAGGAAGGGCATGAAGGTGAGCAGTTCGACCTGAAGATGACAGGATGGGTGAATGGAGTACAAGTTTCAGAAGGCAACTTGCGCCAAATGGATTGGACATTCGCTGAGATTGTAGAGCGTGCCAGTTATGGAACCGAATTGGTGCCAGGGGAAGTGATAGGCAGCGGAACTGTAGGCACCGGATGTTTCCTGGAACTCAATGGCAGCGGCTTGCTGGCAAACGCTGATTATAAGCCCCAATGGCTGCAAGACGGGGACACCATGAAGATGGAAATTGAAGCACTGGGGAGCCTGCAAAATCGGATTGTGAAATCGGCGACCGACTGGAGCATATTGGCCAAGTATGAAAAATAATTTTTGGGCTGGAGTGAACACCAAGCCCTGATTATGTTTTCACCCGATTGATAAGCTAATCGCAACGCCAACCAACCCTCTGTCCACAGCCATCAGATTATGAAACTTTATCTTGAAGACACCCGATTTGAATCAGGAAAATTTGAAGGCAAAACCTTGAAAGAGGTATTTGCAAAAGACACTGCCTTTATAGAGGAATGCCTGCTGACAGATGAAACTTTTGTCATAGACGAACGGGCATTGCAAACCTTGTTTGAGGAATTTCCTGATGCCAACCTGACAGAGGAGGCCCTGGACAATAATCGCGAGAAGATTGACCAGCTTGAGACAATGGAAGAGGACAGTGAGGACATCAATGATTTTGCCGAGTTCAGCCACATCATTGAGTCCTATGATGATGGGGAAGACTATGAGAAAGAAGATGACAGCGATGACGAAATTTTCGGGGGCGGCAGCAGCTGGGGCCGCGGAGGCAAAGCCGACAGCGATGATGACGATTTTTAGGTCAGCTGATTAGCTGTTCTGCCCTTCAGGGTGACGCTCAGCGATATTGTCGCCCACTATTTTATCCACCACATAGCGGGGCCTGCCTTTCACCTCGGTGTAAATTTTGCCGATGTACTGGCCCAGAATGCCAATGCATAGCAATTGGATGCCGCCCATAAAGTACATGGGGATAACGGTGCTCACCCATCCGGCTACGGCCTGGCCGGCAAAGTAAGAAATCAGTGCATAGATGCTGAAAACGATGCTTCCCAGAAAAAATATCACCCCGATGAGGGTGACCAGGTGCAGGGGCTTGACGCTGAAACTGGTGATGCCATCCCAGGCAAGGCGGAGCATTTTGCGCAGAGGATACTTGCTCTCGCCAGCAACGCGCTCATTCCTGTCATAATACACCACCGCGTGGGTGAAGCCGATGGTAGGGAAGATGCCGCGCAGGACAAGATTTACCTCGCCATGGCGAGCCAATTCATTGAGCACTCTGCGGCTGGCGAGCCGGTAATCGGCGTGGTTGTAC
>CBDTVD010000267.1:0-3039 GCA_965363965.1 uncultured bacterium | reverse complement strand
TGCCATTGAGAATCATATTTATGGGGACACCGGATTTTGCAGTGCCCGTGCTGAATGCCATCCATGCAGCAGGGCATGATGTGGCCGCAGTGGTTACTGCCCCCGACAGGCCAGCAGGCCGAGGCATGAAAATGCAAGCCAGTGCCGTAACGCTCGCCGCCATTAATCTTGGCCTGACGGTGCTGCAGCCCACCAACCTGAAATCCGAAGAGTTTTTGGCTCAATTGGAAACCCTGAACCCTGACATTGCTGTGGTAGTCGCTTTCCGGATGCTGCCGGTTGCTGTATGGAGCATGCCCCCCCTGGGCACAATCAATCTGCACGCCAGCCTGCTGCCCGCTTATCGGGGTGCTGCACCCATCAATTGGGCGATTATCAATGGCGAAACTCAAACAGGCCTGACCACCTTCCGGCTGAGGCATGAAATTGACACAGGTGATATCCTGCTTCAGCACCCAGTCAGCATAGCCGATAATGAAACTTTCGGCGAGTTATACAATCGCATGAGTGCACTCGGTGCACCGCTGATGGTCGAAACGCTCAGCCGAATTGAAGAAGGCACAGCGGTTGCAAAGCCCCAGGATATGAAAGGCGACTACCCCAGGGCACCAAAACTCAGCAACGACAATCGGAAAATTGACTGGACAAAGTCCGCCGAGGCTGTGCGAAACCATATCAGGGGCCTGAGTCCCAGCCCAGGGGCATGGACGCAGTGGAATGGCAAAATCCTCAAAATCTATTCAGCCCGCATAGGCTCACCCGATGAAAAAATCCCTATGATAGCCGCCGCAGATGGGTGGATAGTCCCTATCGAGGTTCAGTTGGAAGGAAAGGCTCGGATGGACTGGGCGGCATTCTCCGCAGGGCAGCGCCTGGCTGATGGGGGCCAGCTTGCCCTTTAGCTCGGCAATCGCTGGGCCGCTGTCCATCCTTTGGTGATGTACTCGATGCGGTGGGCACTGCCTGGGTGGCTGCTGACTGCCTCAGTTGGGTAACAATCATGGCTGCTGGTGGCCTGCCCGAGGCTGGCCCCGAGTTTCCCCAGCACATAACCTGAAATGTAATCGGCGCGGAGTTCCTGGTCCCAATCGCTCACCTTCATCAGGTTGGGGGTGTTGCTGAACTCATAGAGGTGGCCGACCTCATGGGCCAGCACGGCCACGGCTGCAAAGTCATTGCACTGGGCGAGTGTGTTGAGGAAAGCAGGATTATAGACGATGAAGCTGCCCTGCGGCCGAAGCACCGAAACGGCATTGGGCACAAGGGTGCTGCGCAGGATGGGCACCCGCTGCACCCCGAGTTCATCACACACGGCATTGACAATGGAGTAAGCGAGGGGCGAACCAGGCTGCACCGGCTTGCCGCTGAGGGCAGAAACCGAGAGCACCGCAGCTTCACCACCGCCTGCCTGGGTCTGCCCGCCGAAAGTGAGCAGCATCAGGCCAAGCGCAAGCATCAGGATTTTTATTTTACTCATGGCATTTGGGCTTTGGCCCATGTTTTTTAAATCAGCAGCTTTGGTGTGCCGATTGTTGTGGCCTTTGCCTGTATAAACCATTGCATAAGGCGGGCCAAGCCAGCGGATTTTTCGGAGATGCAATAAAAATGTGCTGGCTGACGCTTATATTCCGCCAGTTTTCAGAGCGCAGGATTGCAGGTCAGTTACTTCCCTTTCAGGCTTTTCCACTCTTCCTCGGCCCACTTCAAAAAATCGGCTTTAGTGCTGAAGCGGTGCACGGGGCTATAGGAGGATGCGTCTCTGCTGCCCGGGCGGGCATATAGCTCGACATCCTCGGCTGTGATTTTGTCTCCGCTGAGGATGGATAGCCGCTCGATGACGTTGTTCAGCTCTCGGATGTTGCCCGTCCAGCTGAGCCTTTGCAGGGCAGGCAGGGCATCCTTGGCAAAGTCCTTTTTGGTCATGCCATACTCACTCTTTATTTCGTCCAGAAAGCTCTGCGCCAGCAGGGGGATATCGTCTATGCGCTCCCGCAGGGCAGGCACATGCATCACTATCACCGCCAGCCGATGGTAGAGGTCTTCGCGGAACTGCCCCTTGCTGATTTCGCTGAACAGGTCCTTGTTGGTGGCTGCGATTACCCGCACATCCACGCTGATTTCTTTGTCGCCCCCCACCCGGGTGATCTTGTTCTCCTGCAGCGCCCGCAGCACTTTGGCCTGGGCCGCCAGGCTCATGTCGCCGATTTCATCCAGAAACAGGGTGCCGCCATTGGCCAGCTCGAACTTGCCGAGCCGCTGCTTGATGGCCGAGGTAAAACTCCCTTTTTCATGGCCGAACAACTCGCTTTCAATCAGTTCACTGGGTATGGCCGCACAGTTCACCTCGATTAACGGCCCATCTGCCCGATTGCTTTTTTCGTGCAGCCAGCGGGCCACCAGTTCCTTGCCGGTGCCATTCTCGCCGGTTATCAGCACCCGCGCCTCCGTCTTGGCCACCCGTTCGATGGTGTCTTTGATTCGCATGATGCCTGTTGATTTGCCGATGATCTCTCGCGTCTTGGTGATTTTGCGCTTGAGCTTTTTGTTTTCCACCACCAAGTCGCTGCGCTCCAGGGCATTGCGCACGCTGGTGAACAGTTTGTTCATGTCCAGCGGCTTGGGCAGGTAGTCATAGGCACCGCTTTTCACGGCCTGCACTGCGTCGCCCTCATTGCTGTGGCCAGTGATGATGATCACAGGCACCTCTGGGTGGTTTTCCTGCAGTTTGGTCAGCAGTTCAAAGCCATCCATTTTGGGCATTTTCACGTCGGTCAGCACCAGGTCAAACTTGTTTCGTTTTATCAGGTTCTGGGCTTGCTCGGCATCTGCGGCCAGGTCGCTGGTATGGCCCTGGGTGGTCAGCAGTTCCTGCAGGGTCTCACGGATGACTTCGTCGTCATCTACAATCAATAAATGTGGCATGGCAATAAGGTAGGTGGCAAACTAACCCCATGGCGGCCTAAAGGTTGGGAAAAGGGGATAGGCGCTATGGCGAATGATCAGCGCGCTGGCCAGGCACATTGAAGAATTAAAATAAAT
>CBDTVD010000266.1:0-3052 GCA_965363965.1 uncultured bacterium | reverse complement strand
GGAATCTGGAATGGTGAAAGCCAAATAACCCAAGTCAATCAGAGGCTTGATATTCTGTAAAAAATACTTTCCGGCGTCCCTATTTTTGATGCCCATGCGCCTGATGCTGTTTGCCATTTTTATTCTGCTGAGCCATAGGCAGGCGGCGGCACTGGGCTATGGCGATGTCATCATCACCGAAGTGATGGCCAAGCCCGAAGCAAGCGGCACAGAGTATATCGAGGTGTATAATGCCACAGCCTTCCCGATTCTTGCGCAGACCCTCAGCCTGGCCGACAGCAGGCGAAACCCTGTGCCCCTGCCCGCTGATACCCTGAAGCCCCATGCCATCACCATCCTCTGCCGCAAGGGAGATGAAGGCCTGACCGGCACCCAGGGCAAGGCCATCGGGCTGACCGGCTTCCCCGTGCTAAATGACGGCGGAGATGAAGTGCGGCTATACAGCGGCACTGTGCTGATTGCGTTCGCAGAATATGCTGAGGCCGCTGCGGGGCTGAGTTTTTACCCCCCATCGGCCGAAGAAGGATGCAGTGCTGCCTGGATGGCGGGGCCGCCATCGCCAGGCAAGGCTGAGGCGCAAGCTGTGGCCGGGCCGCGGATTACTGCCGCTGCAATGGATGGGAGGGTGCTGTCAATCGCCCTCAATCGCTATCTGACGGCTGCACAGGCGGCAGACTGCACCCTCCGCAGCGGCGACTCGGCATGGACGGCGCTCAGCCCCTCGCCTGACCGCGACTGGACGGATACCCTCCGCTTCTCCATCACCGCCCCTCCATTGCCGTTTGTGTATAGCATTGATGTGCCTGCAACTTGTTATGGCCCCGGCCAAATCAGATTATTCGACACCCTTGATGCCCTGAATACACCCGGCCCAATCGGCGACTATGGCAAGGCAGCACTGGAAAAGAAGATGATGCGCCCCGGTGAATGCCTCAGCCTGATGCATCCTGCCGACTGGTCGGGCGCAGGCCCCTTGGAGTGCAGCATCCTCCGCCTCGGGGGCGACCTGGTGTGGAATGCTCCAGTGCGGCCAGATGTATCGGGGCGCACCCAAATCTGCCCTGAATTACGCCCAGGGGCCTATCTGCTGATTGCGCAACCCGCAGGATTTCAGCCAGTCCGCCTGCCATTCAGCGTGTCCCCATAAGGTCTCCAGATTCCATTGCCCCCTGAATCCAACAATTTCAGCGGAGCCTGCATTACCCTTTTGGCACTCGCCCGCAATGGCGATGCCGCTGCAAAACCAAAACCAACCACAAATTTCAAAACAATGAACCCACTCGCCCTCCGTTTCACTTCGCCGAGGCTATTGCGCATTCTGCTGCTTCTTTTCATTGTCCCATCGCTCAGCTCCTGCGGATACAACAGCATGGTGAATGCTGAGGAGCAGGTGAATGCCAGCTGGGGCCAGGTGGAAAACGCCTATCAGCGCCGCGCCGACCTGATACCCAACCTGGTAAGCACCGTGAAAGGGGCAGCCAACTTTGAGAAATCCACACTTGAGGCTGTCATCAATGCGCGGGCCAGCGCCACACAGGTAACTGCCAACATAGACCCAGGCAGCCTGACCCCTGAGAACATCCAGAAATTCCAGGCCGCCCAGGACGGATTGAGCTCTGCCATCAGCAGGCTGCTGGTTACAGTGGAAAGATACCCTGAACTGAAAGCCAACCAAAACTTCCTCAACCTGCAGGGCCAGCTGGAGGGCACCGAGAACCGAATCAGCGTGGAGCGCGGAAACTTTAATACCTCAGTTAAAACCTACAACAGCCTCATCCGCCGATTTCCCAATAACATCTTCAGCGGATTGTTTGGCTTTGAGAAAAAAGGCTATTTTGAAAGCGCACCCGGCAGCGACAAAGCCCCAGACGTCGAGTTCGATTTCGAGGACGATGGCAAGTCTGATTCCTAAATCTCGCCGCAACAGGAGCCAATGCCCAACGCACGCGACTTTTTTACTGATAGCCAAATAGACAGGCTGAAGGCGTCAATCGCTGAAGCGGAGATGCTGACAAATGGCGAAATCAGAATCCACCTGGAGGGCCGTACTGACGGAATGCCTGTGCTGGAACGGGCTGCGGCTGTGTTCGGAGAACTGGAGATGGAAAAAACCGAGGCCCGCACAGGCGTGCTGTTTTACCTGGCCGTGGAAGACCGTACATTCGCCATTTTGGGCGACACTGGCATTGATGCTGCCACACCAGATGACTTTTGGGAAGAAATTAAAAATGCCATGCGCCGCCACTTTGTGAAAGGTGAGTTTTGCGAGGGGCTGCAAGAGGGAATAATGATGGCAGGGCAGGCCCTGCAGGCACATTTTCCAAAACTGCCCGGCAACCAAAATGAGCTGAGCAATGAAATCAGCTTCAGGGAAAGTGAAAAGGATTAGCCTGCTGCTCTTTCTGCTGGTGGCACTGGGGCCGCTGGCCCATGCCCAGTACAAAGCCATTCCGCCGAAACCCGGCAGGCTGGTGAGCGACTTTGCCCGAGTGCTGGGCCCAGGCGAGCAGCGAAAACTCGAGGATAAACTCCTTGCTTTTAACGATTCTACCGGCACCCAAATTGCCATTCTGCTGGATCAATCGCTGGATGGAGACGAGGTTTTCAGATACAGCCAGGCAGTGGCGGAAGAATGGGGAGTCGGCCAGAAAGGGAAGAACAACGGCGTACTGATTTATGCATCAATCCCCGACCGGCAGATGTTCATCCAGGTGGGCCGTGGCCTTGAACCGGTTATTACCGACCTGGTGTCATCGCAGATTTACCGCGATATTTTGACTCCAGCTTTCAAGCAGGGCCAGTATTATCAGGGGCTGGATGCTGCCACCACCGACCTGATGGCACTGGCCAGCGGCGAGTTTAAGGCACAGGACTATGCCAAGCCAGCAGGGGAACAAAAAGGCCTGCCCATGGGGATGATTATCCTGATCATCATCCTGCTGCTGTTCCTGTTCAGAAAACGGAACCGCGGGGGCGGGCGGCGAAACAATCGCGGCGGCGGCGGCATGTTTATTCCGCCATTCATCTTCGGCGGTGGCCGAGGGGGAGGCTT
>CBDTVD010000265.1:0-3056 GCA_965363965.1 uncultured bacterium | reverse complement strand
ATATTATTCAGAAGTTTCTCCAGTTTCCAAAGCTCAGTTCTCCACAATGGAGTTTGAAGTTTTCTACTGAGTTCAACATGACCACACATCACCACCTCTTCAAAACAGGGCCCGGCAAAAATCGCTTGCCGCTATATGAAGGCAAAATGATCCACCAGTTCACCCACCAGTGGGATAAGCCACGCTATTGGGTGGATGAAAAAGAGGGGAGGGCAGCCATAATCGGCACTCGCAAAAAAGATGAGGGGCAGGTTCTGGGGTATCAGGGGTATCGCATAGCATATCGGTCAATTGCCTCATCTACCAATATGCGTACGATGATTGCCTCCATTATACCCAAAGGGGCATTCGCGGGCAATTCCCTAATCATTGGGGAGGCTGAAAAGCCTTTGCTAACATCGTTAATTCTGAATAGCTTCGTTTTCGACTTTGTGCTCCGTTCTTCTGTATCTGCCAATATAAATATGTTCTTTGTATTGGCAATGAATGCTCCTATTCTCAATGGACAGCTAACACTTAAAGATAAAGCTGCCCGCCTGATTTGTACCACTCCAGAATACGCTGACCTGTGGAATGAAACGATGGACACCCCCTGGACGGAAAACAGCGGGGCAACGGACGAAACCGTACGCGCCCAACTGCGGGCAGAGATAGATGGAGAAGTGGCCCACCTCTATGGCTTGACGCGGGAAGAGTTTGCCTATATCCTCACCACCTTTCCAATCGTGGAGCAAAGCGTGAAAGATGCCGCGCTGGCGGAGTATGATAAGCTGGCCCGAAACGAATAAAACCATTCCCCCCGCCGAGCGTTAAGGGTGGTATGCTGAGGTTTCTTCAATATGCCTTTCCAGGCATTTACTATTTTCTGCGCGGGCGGTTCGGGCTGGCGCTGCTGGCACTGGCGGGCAACATCGTTATCGACAGGCTGCTGACGCGGCTGGCCCATAGGTAAGCGCGCTGACCATCAAAGGGATAATCCCCCGCACCCCCACCTTTGCCGCTGAGATGATTACCCGAATCGTAAAAATGACCTTTCTGCCCGAAACGGCGGCGGAGTTTGAGGCGCTGTACTATGATGTCGAGCCGCAAATCGAGGCGATGGAAGGCTGCCGAGGAGTCCGCCTGATGCGGGACACTGGGAACCCTGCACTTTACTTTACCCTGAGCACCTGGGACACTGCCGACCACCTGAACGCCTACCGCACCAGCCCGCTGTTCATCAGCACCTGGGCCAAAACCAAGACCCTGTTCGGCGGCCGCCCCGAGGCCTGGAGCACGGTGGAGGCGGAAAGCGGGGGCAGGTCTTCGGGTGCCTGAAAAAAATGGCCCTTTCCCTGGGGAACCATTGGCCCGTGGTTTGCGTATGGTTTATTCGGCCCCAGCCAAACGCGGCGGGCCGATTGATCTTTAAATTCTGGGCCCGAATTGGAATCGACGGGAAGGATATGGGTAGGTAAGCAAGTCGAGAAATGTCGAAATTCTCGTTAATCTTTCGGTAGCCAATTTTATCTGGCAACAACTATTCTTACAGAATGGCTGCCTAACCTGAAATAGCGGTTAGCAGTTTTACATTCCATCCCACGGCCCCCTCTGCTCTGCTGGAGGCCGCCTGGGGTGTCACCTAAAGCTGAGCTGGGGCGCATGCGGACGCAGGCATGCACCTGAGATAACACTGCGATTGCAAGGTGCCGACGGGGCTGTCCACTCCCCCGGCACTGCGGACAACCAACTGTGGAATAAGCTTGTAGAACGCCTATTGCGTTCCATCGCCGGACGAGGGTTCGAATCCCTCCGGGTCCACATTTTTGATGGGGGAAGCACTTGCCCGTGCTTCGCCGCGTGCGCGGCGGCCCACTCCGCTTTCGTGCTCGGTCAGGCGGCGCTCTTCTTTCATCTCTCGGCTGAGGAAATAATTAAGCCCTGTGCGGATGACGGCTATCGCGCCGAGCTTGCCAATCTCCTGCCAGCTGGGGGCCACCACTGTTGACAGGATATCAGCCCCCAGCTGAAACTCGAGGGCAAGGGCGAGATATCTGGCCAAAATCAGCCTGATGGCATTAAAGTCTGCCTCACCCTGGGTAAACAAACTTTTCACAAAGCGCCAGAGCGAAATCAGCGCCCCAATGCCGATGGTGGCCGCCCCTGTAACCTCGATTGCCAGGCGCAGCCATTGCACACAGGCCAGCACAAACGAATCAATTTGGGGTGAGGGCTCCATCAGCTATAGGGCGCAAATTACATCGCCCCTGCCCGAAGCAGCCTATTTATACTTTAAATTTGCCTTTACTAAATGGGCAAGATTTATATCATCGTTTTAAAGGAGGATTGTGGCTTTGCCCCAAATCCTTACCATGGATTTCTATCAATAGCCAGTACAAAAAGCCATCTGAGGAATGCAGCAGAAGTAGGCGACTGGATTATTGGGGTGGGTGATGTGCTGCATGCATATGGCCATTGCATTTTCGCGGCTAAAGTCACCAAAAAGGTGGATTATCAAGCTTATTGGGAAGGCGAAGAATTTCAGGCGAAAAAGCCTAATCTACAAGGAACCTATGAAGAATTAGTGGGCGACAATATATATTTCTATGATAAAGATGGTGCCTTAATCCAGCATCCAAAACTCGCGCGAAGAGAATGCAGAAATGGCCATTTTGGAGACATAGGCTTAGATGGACAATCGCCTTATGTCCTGGTCTCTGAGCACTTTTACTATTTTGGACGGATGGCACCTGATATCAATCCGTTGCTGAGCGAGGTTGGGTATAAAAATGCAGCAGGTTTTGGCTTGAAACATCAGCACCCTGAAAAGATATACCAATGGCTTGACCATCTGCCGCCTGAGCACTTAAACCAGGTACTTGGTGCCCCTCATCGCCGCAGCAACAGGTGGGCCAAAGCGGCGGGCAAATATGCCCCGCATTTTCGGTTTCATTTAAAAGACCGGCGATAGGGTGAAGCTGGCTGAGCACCCCGCATCAGCAGTCGGACGAGGGTTCGAATCCCTCCGGGTCCACTATAATTTTCACACCCTCAGCACCCCGCGCCACCCGCGGGCG
>CBDTVD010000264.1:0-3070 GCA_965363965.1 uncultured bacterium | reverse complement strand
TGGACGCTCGGCAGCAGCATAACGCCCTTGCCAGTGGAATTAATCAGCTTTTCGGCTGAGGAACTCAACCCGCAGGATGCCCTGCTGAAATGGGCCACCGCCAGCGAACTGGTGAATGATCGCTTTGAAATTGAGCGCAGCACCGATGGGCTCAATTGGGAAGCTCTGGGCCAGGTGCAGGGCAATGGCACATCTGCCGAAATTCATCACTACACTTACATTGACAAGAATGCCCTAACCCTACCTGCGCCGCGAGTTTTTTATCGCTTGCGCCAAGTGGATTTTGATGGCCAAAGCGAGCACAGCCCTGTGGTGATGATTGAACTGCGGCCCCCGGGGCCCGCAATCATGCTCTCAGCATGGCCAAACCCAGTGCAGGCAGGCCTGCAGATTGATTGCAGCAACCTGACCGATGGCATGGCAGTGCTGAGAATAACTGACCTGAATGGCAGAGTGATGCTGAGCCAGAAATTCGAAATCATCGGCGGCGAGGGCCACTACACCATTCCAGTCGGCAGCCTGCAGCCCGGCCTCTACACGCTCGGCTTGATTACCGACAAGGTAACAACTGTCCAATTTCTGAAAAATTAAAACCTTCTCGAACATCATAACCAGCCCTCAGCCTTTGCCCATGACAGTTATTTAAGCTTGCAACCACCGAACAGATAGAGCTATCTGAGAGCGACACGCGCGCTGGCTGCGGGCTGCACCTTCATCAAAATGGGCAGCCCGCACCGCCCGATGTCCAGAGAGAAAAACGCAAATCCCTCCGCATTTTCTCTTCAGCTCAGGGCATTGTCTCAGCAGGCCCCCCCTTATTGCCTGCATTTTTTTCCCTCTATCATTTATCCAATAATCTGCTTATGAAAAAAATTCTACTGGGGCTGGCCCTTGCCGCCCTCATCATCCCATGCGGCCTGCAGGCTGCATCCGGCCCTGCCGGCCTGGCTTCTGCCGATGAAATCGGCATATGGCTGCGCAGGGAATCTGGCAATTCTCGCGGCGATTTTTATCGCAACCCGCTCAATGGTGCTTCCATCAGGCTCCGCAAGCAAGATGAACTGTTCGAGGTCATCAGCGGCCAGCCAGCACTTGCCCCTGTAAAGGCTTTTCAGCGCACTGTGGCAGCCGTTTACATCAAGCCATCATCAACCGATGTTTCCATCCAGACAATCACCGGCGGAGCTGCCGATTTACTCTCTGGCAATGGCTATCGCCCAACTGAACTGATCATTTACAACCGAGAACTCTCCAGTATCGAGGTTCAATTGCTCGGCCGCTATTTTCGGGCTTTTTATGCCAGCAATGGCTGCCCGCAGCCTGGTGCTTACCGAAAGGAACTCACTGGTATCGGCACTGACGGAGCTACAATGAAAGCAAGCACCGATTGCGGCGGGCTCACCCTCGCCGAGGCACCTGGCGCAGGCCGACTCAATGGCACTGAGGCATACATCATGGTGGCCCACAATGGCCTGCCCATGGCGGTGCGCGAGTGGTACATCAGCCCCAGCCAGGGCGTAACCGGCGGGGCAAAACTCACTTTCACCCTCAGCAATGTTCCCCAGCTGCAGGCTGCTGCCCCTGGACAGCTCCGACTCCAGTTCCGAAATGGCGAGAGCCTCGAGCCTGTCCTCCTCAGCATAGAGCCGAAGGTTAACAATGGGGTCATCAGCTTTGTGCTGCCGAAAGGCTTCAGCGGCGGCCTCTATTCACTCACCACTGCACCTGCCAACCCAACTGCTGCCATGGATTCAATGCCTTGACACCACTTTCCATTTTCGGTACTAAACCGGTAAGCATATGGTAAAAATCGTAATTCCTTAACTTTTTTCCTTGTTCCATTCATCCGCGTCAATTTGGTCTGTGGGCAAATGGGGAAAGTCAGGCCAGGCAAGCCTTGCCACATCGGGCAGCACCGATTGTGGCGCAGCAATGCCAAACGGCCCATCATTGTCAGGATAACGAAATTCAGTATGGGGAAAATTTCGGGGCTCGTAATTTTTTCTGGTGGCATAAAGGCGGGGCACATCCTGTAACCTGGGTTTAGGGGCAATCATTTTTTTTTTTGATTTTCAAAAAATTGGCACCTCTGTTCACCTGCCTGTCATTCAATCGCGGCCTTTATTTTTTTCCATGCCCCGGCACAGCTGAAAGCATTGGGCGCAGGCCCGTGCTGCCCCGCTGTGGGTCACATGCAGCGGGGTGCGGTGCAAGCCGCAGACGGTATGGGGGCGCTGACTTTTTTCTTTTCCTTTTTTCCGGTGCAGGGTTTTCGCCTTCGCTTGGTGCGGTTTTGACTGTTTCAGCAAGCCGCCCCAGGGAATAGTGCAAGGCGAAAGCTGCACCTGGGCATAATGATGATATTTGGCTTTTCATCCATCGGCAAGCCACAGGCCGCCGGGGGCCGCAAAGGGGCTTTTTGCAATCCCCGCCCCCGGCATTGCGTGGTGTTTGCGGCCAGGCTTTGGCCAGGCAAATAAATCTGGTGCAGCACCATTCAGGGGCCACGCGCGCCCGTTTATCTTTGCCAGCCCGCCGCCGGAATCCTTCCGCCTGGCGACCTTTAGCCATCTTTTCAATTCATCTGCCGCAATGAAATTTATAGTCAACACCGCCCAGCTTCTCAAAAAACTTCAGCAGATCAGCGGTGCCATCAGCAGCCGGAGCACCCTCCCCATCCTTGATTATTTCCTGTTTGAGATTGATGGCAAACGCCTGCAGCTCACCAGCAGCGACCTTGAAATCAGCATGCGCACCAGCCTCGAGGTCGAAGCCCGAGAGCCAGGCCGAATTGCAGTGCCCAGCCGCATGATCCTCGATACACTCAAAAGCCTTTCAGAGCAGCCTGTAACCTTTGACATCAATGAGCAGACGCGCCAAATCGAAATCACAACCGACACCGGTAAGTATAAAATAGTGGGTGAAAATGGCAGCGATTATCCCAAGTTCCCTGTCATCGAGGATACAAGTGCCATCACCCTGCCTGCCAATCTGCTCACGCAGGCCATCTATAATACCATCTTTTCAATCGGCCAGGACGATCTGCGCCCTGGGATGACAGGCCTCTACA
>CBDTVD010000263.1:0-3071 GCA_965363965.1 uncultured bacterium | reverse complement strand
AGCAGCCAAGCACCCGATGAGCAATTAGAATAAGCCACCCCCTGCCCCATCCCTGCGCGGCCACGCAGCCTGGGGCGCATTCTCAAAAAAAAATCCCTGTTTACCGACGGGCAAACCCGCCACCACTGGCCAGCCATAAAATCCTCACACCATTTCCCCATCGCTCCCCGCTGGGTAGGGGGCTTTTCCACCCTCCTCAATTCAGCAAGGGGGCACCACTCACACCACTGCCAAACCCATCCCTCTCAAAAAAAAAAACTTTCAGCTTCATCAGCGGCAAGCATGCACATCACCTCAGGCCACTTTCAAACAGCTTGCCCACCTCCCCCTTTCTATAGGGTGAAAAAAAACCCTCTTGAGATTTCAGAGCCGCTCGATAACAATGGCTGTGCTTCCGCCGCCCCCATTGCAAATGCCTGCGACACCATATCGGCCGCCGCGCTTTTGTAGAATGTGGGTCAGCGTCACCAAAATGCGCGCACCGCTGCAGCCGATGGGGTGGCCCAGCGCCACTGCCCCGCCATTTACATTCACATTTTCAGGGTCGATATCCAGCAGTTTGTTGTTGGCCACTGAAACCACGCTGAAAGCCTCATTGATCTCGAAATAATCAATTTGCTTGGTGTTGAGCCCTGCTTTGTGCAGTGCCTTGCGGATGGCATTTACCGGTGCGGTGGTAAAATTCTCGGGTTCCTGCGCAGTGTCGGCATAGCCCAATACTCTGGCGAGTGGCTTTAGGCCGAGGGCATCGGCTTTTTCGCGGCTCATCAGCACCAGGGCAGCCGCGCCATCGTTGATGCTGCTGGCGTTGGCAGCCGTTACAGTGCCATCTTTCTGAAAAACAGGGCGCAGGCTGGGCACCTTGTCATAAATCACTTTGGTGTAGTCTTCGTCGCGCTCCACCATGTGGTTGCCTTTGCGGGTCTCGACTTCCACGGGCACCACCTCAGCTGAAAAATCGCCATTGTTCCAGGCACGCTCCACCCGCCGATAGCTTTCCATGGCGTGGGCATCCTGATCTTGGCGGCTGATGCTGTAATCTGCCGCGCACTTCTCGGCGCAGTTGCCCATGTGCTGATTGTTGTATACGTCCCAAAGCCCATCCTTGATGATGCCATCAATCACTTGGCCGTGGCCGAGTTTATAGCCCTCGCGGGCTTTGTCGAGGTAATAGGGGGTGTTGCTCATGCTCTCCATTCCCCCAGCAACCACGATGTCATTGTCACCCAGCAGGATGCTCTGCACGCCGAGTGTAACCGCTTTGGCTCCGCTGGCGCACACCTTGTTTACAGTGGTGCACGGGGTGGTGTTGCTCAGGCCGGCAAACAGCGCTGCCTGGCGGGCCGGGGCTTGGCCCTCATTGGCTGTCAGCACATTGCCCATAAACACCTCCTGCACCTGCCCTGGCTTTATGCCCGCTTTTTCCACTGCCGCGCGGATGGCCGCTGCGCCCAGGCGGGTGGCCGAAATGGAGGCAAGGCTGCCGCTCTGGCTGCCTATAGGGGTGCGCACCGCGCTCACAATCACTGCTTCTTTCATCTTATTGTTCTAAAAGTTTTTCATTCACCTTTCCCCCCCGAAACAGCCTGCCGTTTCGGGCGATTCTGCAGGCGGCGCAAAGATACGGAAGGCAGGGTGCATGGGGGGCGATTGGCATTCAATGACGACAAGGCGATGGAGACAGAAGCGCACGGGCAAGCACCCCAGAGGTACCTTTGCCCTATGCCGACCCATACGGTACAGTTGGTAACAGCGGATGACCAGCCTGCTGGCGAAATGGAGAAGTTGGAGGCGCACCAGCAGGGGCGGCTGCACAGGGCATTCAGCATTTTCATCACCGACTCCGCCGGCCGAGTGCTGCTTCAGCGCAGGGCGATGACAAAGTACCACAGCGGCGGACTATGGACCAATGCTGCCTGCGGACACCCCGCCCCTGGCCAGCCTACCATCGCCGAGGCTGAAACCCGATTGCAGGAGGAGATGGGCTTTACTACCCAGTTGCGCACAGCATTCACCTTTCATTATCGCGCCGAGCTGGATGCGGGAATGACCGAGCACGAAGTTGACCATGTGCTGATCGGCGAGTGGAACGGCGCGCCGCAGCCTGACCCAGCGGAGGTGATGCACTGGCGCTGGAGCACGCCGGAAGAGATAAGCAATGCCCTGAAAGAATTCCCTGAGGCTTTCACTGCCTGGTTCGGCATTGCCTGGCCGCGAGCATTGGCGGCCCTGTCGGCGATAAATTTGCCCCGCTGATGAATGTATTACTGCTGGGCAGCGGCGGCCGAGAACATGCCCTCGCCTGGAAAATAGCGCAGAGCCCGGGGCTGCGCACCCTGTGGATAGCCCCTGGAAACCCAGGCACGGCCCATTGCGGCCGAAATGTCAACCTGATGCTGACGGACTTCCCCGGAATCGCCGACTTTGTCGCTGAGCAAGCGATTGAACTGCTGGTGGTGGGGCCCGAAGACCCCCTGGCGCGCGGGCTGACCGACTACCTCCACCGGTATCGGCCTGAATTGCTGATCGTAGGGCCGACCCAGGAAGGGGCTAAACTCGAGAGCAGCAAGGCCTACGCCAAAGCGGCCATGGAGCGCTGGGGCGTGCGGACTGCCAAAGCCCGTGAGTTCACCAGCACCACCATGGATGACTGCATCACCTACATCGAAAGCCTCACCCCCCCGATTGTCGTCAAGGCAGACGGCCTGGCGCAGGGCAAAGGGGTGATGGTGGCCGAATCGGTGGCGGACGCGGTCGCTTTTGCAAACGATTGCCTCGGCGGCCAGCGGTTTGGCGAGGCCGGCCAGCGGGTCATCATCGAGGATTTCCTCAGCGGCATCGAGGTCAGTTGCTTTGCCCTGACGGATGGCACCAGCTATCGGATGCTGCCCGCCGCCAAAGATTATAAGCGCCTGAGCGAGGGCGACACAGGGCCCAACACAGGCGGCATGGGCACGGTCAGCCCCGTCCCATTCGCCGATTCCCACTTTATGGAAAAAGTGAGGACTGACATAGTGGAGCCTACGCTGCGCGGTCTGCAAGCCGAGGGCATCCATTATCGGGGATTCCTT
>CBDTVD010000262.1:0-3072 GCA_965363965.1 uncultured bacterium | reverse complement strand
TGGCGGCTCAGAAACACCTGATACCCATCGTTGAAATCTAGCAACGCCGGCGGCCCCTGGCCGTCCCAGCCGTAAAATTGGGGACGCGCGTCGGGTGCGAAATCGCCCTCGGCATAGGGCGTGCCGAACATGCGGGGCTGAGCGATGGGCCTTTTTTTGCCTGAGGTTTGAGCACAGCACAACTGCTGAGGCAAAAGGCCATGGCCCCCAGCATCAGCACTGCCCTCGCTGCCTGATGCACACTGATGCCCCCCATTAATCTTCTATCGGGGATGCGAGGTGAGAAATTGCCCCCTGCGCAGTGGGTTATTGCCGCCATCCCCATCAATAAAATTCGTATTTATAAGCGAGGATTTTGGTTACTTTGCCATCAGGGCCTGTCCAAGTTTCGCGGGTTCGGAGTCCATTGGCAGGGTTCACCACAAAGGCTTTTTTATAATTCTCGGCAGGGATGCTGCTGCTGAGGGCCTCGCCCGTCAGCATTCCCTTCTGGTCTATGGCATAGCTGTACACTCGGCTGATGGTTTTTATATCTCGCTGGCCGCCTGCAGTGCTGATGCGCGTTTCGGTAACGCTGCATTTAATCATCACCCCGCTGTTGTTCAAGGTGTTGATGATGGCAAAACTGTCTATTGTGCCATCGCGGTTATAGCTGCTGCGCACCTCGCTCACCAAAAACCCATAGTCATTGTAATGGATTTTGTGGAGTTTGACCAGGAATGTATCCCCATCCAGGCTCTCGGTGGTGCGCAGGCGGCCCTGGTCATCATAGCTGTAATAGGTTTTCAAAATTCCTTTCGGGCGTTTAGTAACCTCGACCCCTTCCAGGCCGTCATCCTTATAAGTGATATCGAACTGCTGCCGATTGGTGAAGACGCTGACAGGCCTGCCGCTGGCATCATAAGCAACTCGGCTTTCATTGCGGATGGCATTGGGGCCTGCAGAGTCTACGCTTCGGGTCAGGTTTCCCTTTGCATCATAGGCATAGTACATTTTTGCCTTTGCCCCGACATCGCGCAGCAGGCGGCCTGCTTTGTCATATCCCTGGATGGCCTGGGGAATCTCGCCCCCATTGGTGGCATCACTGATGATGATGGTTTTCACATTGCCCGACTTCATCAGGGCGATCTGCTGGGGGGTTTGCTGATTTCTCAGTTCGGCCCATTGTGCGGGGCAGAAAATCGGCAGGCTGAGGGCAATGGCAAGGGAAAAAAATTTACGGATAAGCATCGGTGCGAAATAAGAGCCTACGCACCCTATGGCGATGCACAATCAGCTGAAATTTCAAAGCCAATTTAAGCCAAGTTATCCACAATGCATTTGCGCCTGGGCATCTCCCTTACATTTGCTGAAAATCCGTTTGGGCCTTACAACCGTAAGCAATAATAGGCAGGGGTTGACTTAATAAAATGGTTTGGTGCTTTTCGGCATCATAAACCACTCACGCTCAGCCTGTTTAACTCTTTGGCTGTTTTTTCGAACATATCTGCCCGACTCGCGTTCTACACCCTTACGCCCTTTTTGTAACAATCGACAACTTTTTTTACACCAATAATTCTTCCCAACGCGCAAGCAAATGAAATCTACCGACCTACTGGCGGAAACTGCTAACAAAGCAGTAAGCCGCAGAAACTTTCTGGCCTATAGCGGCACCGCCGCGCTTGGCCTGGTTATCCTATCTTCATGCAAGAAGAAAACAACAACCGTTGACCCGCCCGTTACCACTGATGACAGAGTGAACCTGGGCAGCGGCGACACTGGCATATTGAATTATGCATATGCGCTTGAGCAGCTGGAGGCAGCATTTTATACCAAAGTGGTAGCCGGCGGATACTTTGGCACTGCTAATGTAGAAGAAAAGAAAATTCTGCAGGACATCAAAGATCATGAAGTTGCCCACCGCGACTTCTTTAAAAAAGCACTCGGCACCGGCGCCATCCAAGACCTTGAAGTAAACTTTGACAATATTGATTTCGGCAAGCGCGAATCAGTTTTGATGACTGCAATGGCATTTGAAGACCTGGGCGTATCAGCCTATAACGGTGCCGGCGGCCTGCTGCAAAATGGCGACTTTTTGCTGGCAGCGGGTAAAATCGTATCTGTCGAAGCACGCCATGCCGCAGCCATCCGCAGCCTGCTGAGCCCAAAATCGGCCAGCTTTGCCGGTGATGACACAGTGGATGCCAACGGTTTGGACGTGATGCGCAAGCCTGCTGATGTGCTGATGATCGCCAAAGATTATCTGAAAACAAAACTCAATGGTGACAACCTGCCCAAATAAGCTGCACCCCTTTTCCATCACCATTTAACAAACAAGAAAAAACAAGAAGATGAATATATTCAAAGTAATCGAAACCCTGGAAGGCAGCCAATTGAATGAGGCAATCAGGGATGAGGTGAGCGACCGCCGCAAGGCGATAGCCAAAGGCGGCGAATTGGCCATGAAGGTGGCAATCGCCAGCATGCCTTTCGCTTTCAGCCTGATGCCGAAAATGGCAAAGGCCAGCACCCAAACAGTGAACGATGTGCTGAACTTTGCACTGACACTGGAATATCTGGAAGATGAATTCTATCGGATGGGCTTGGCAGCAAGCAACCTGATACCAGGGAGCGACCTGCCGATTTTCAACCAGATCAGCAAGCATGAAACTGCCCACGTGGCCCTGCTGCGCGGAGTGCTGGGCAGCAATGCCGTTGCAAAACCAACGTTCGACTTTACTGCCGGCGGCGCTTTTGCCGATGTGTTTACAGAATATCAAACTTTTGCAGCCATTGCCCAGGGCCTGGAAGACACTGGCGTGCGGGCCTACAAAGGCCAGGCCGGTGAACTGATTTCAGACTCTGCGGTGCTGACAACTGCCCTGCAAATCCACAGCGTAGAGGCTCGGCACGCCAGCGAGGTGCGCAGGCTGCGCCAGCAGAAGGGATGGGTTACTGGGGCTGACGGACCTGCCAATGGCATGCCTGCAGCAACCAACGACATTTATGCAGGTGAGAACAACCAAACCCACCTGAACATTGATGTAGCTACCGTAACATCGGTGCCTGCCGCGGGAATCCGCGAGGCATGGG
>CBDTVD010000261.1:0-3073 GCA_965363965.1 uncultured bacterium | reverse complement strand
AAGCCCGCTCCGTTCTGAGCGGGAGAGATTGTTCATTAAGCTGACACTAACGATTGAAAACCCGATACTATTTGGTCTATAGTAGTCTGCGTGAAAATAAAAAAACCTCCACGAGGGAGGTTCTGTAGTCCGTACGGGAATCGAACCCGTGTTACCAGAATGAAAATCTGGTGTCCTAACCCCTAGACGAACGGACCGTCAACTCTTTCAATAATTCCGAGGATTGGAATCTTGGGGGTGCAAAGGTAAAACGCGGGAATGAATTGAATCGGCAATTTGAGCGAAAAAATTTTCGGGGTCAAAAGCCGAGTGGTAATTTTGCGGCGGCAGCCAAAACGGCTGGCATAACTCACCCCTTACCTAAATAGACAACAAACATAACATGAAAGTCGCCATCAATGGATTTGGCCGCATCGGCCGCATCGCCTTCAAAGCCCTGAATGAACGCAAGGGAATCGAGGTGGTTGCCATCAATGACCTCACCGATACAAAAACCCTCGCCCATCTGCTGAAGTACGATAGCGTGCACGGCAAATATCCAGGCACTGTTGGCCATGATGCCGATGGCATCATCGTTGATGGCAAGCACATCCGCGTTACAGCCATCCGCAACCCTGAGGAACTCCCCTGGGGGCAGCTCGGCGTTGACGTGGTACTGGAAAGCACTGGCCGATTCACTGACCGCGAGAAAGCCTCGGCCCACTTGACCGCTGGCGCCAAAAAAGTCGTCATCAGCGCACCAGCCACCGGCGATGTCAAAACCATCGTCCTTGGTGTAAACGATGGCGAAATCGCAGATGACGATACCATCCTCAGCAATGCCAGCTGCACCACCAACTGCCTGGCCCCGATGGTCAAGGTGCTGGATGACAATTTCGGCATCGTCAGCGGATTTATGACCACCATCCACGCTTACACCAGCGACCAAAGTCTGCAGGATGCCCCGCATAAGGACCTCCGCCGTGCCCGCGCCGCCGCTGTCAGCATTGTGCCCAGCAGCACAGGGGCTGCCAAGGCAATCGGCCTGGTGATGCCCCACCTGAAAGGCAAGCTCAACGGTAACTCGATGCGCGTCCCCGTCCCTGATGGCAGCGTAACCGATTTCACCGTCCAGCTGAAAACGCCTGCCACCACCCAGCAAATCAACGACGCCTTTAAAGCCGCTGCCGCTGATGGCCCGCTGAAAGGAATCCTGGAGTATAACACCGACCCTATCGTTTCCATCGACATAGTGGGCAACCCCCACTCCTGCATCTTTGATTCAGAGCTGACAATGGCGATCGACAACACTGTGAAAGTAGTCGGCTGGTATGACAATGAGGCTGGATACAGTACCCGCGTCGCCGATTTAATTCAAAGAATAGGTTAATCCGATTTTTTTATAGGCCCCATAGCTTAAATGGGGGTGCCTGCAGTTTACCTCGGAAAATAGAGGCATTGTGGGCACCCCCATTTTACATTTGCGCCAGCATTACCAGATCTTTAACAACATATGATTAAACCATTACTTTGCGCTACCCTGCTCTGCATTGGCCTGGCAACAACCAGTTTGGGGCAAAACGCCATCACATTAACAAATGTCGGCTATGCCGAAAACGGCACTGACACTGTCTGGTACCTCAGCAATCCAGAGGATTTTTCAACGCTCGGCCAGCCCCTTGAAATGGGCAACTGGGATCTGTCGTCCGCTGAATATGGCACAGCAGGTGTTTTCAATCGGATGAATCCTGCCATCAATCCATTCCCCGCAGCCAGCTATGCACTGCCAGTGTTTTTCGTAATCGGCAATTCAGGCCTTGCTTATGATGTAGATTTATATCATCGGCTCGGCAGCAATGGCCTGGACAGGTTGGGCCAGGCGATTCCAACCCGTCAGGCTTATTCTTTGCGCCTTATCACTGGCAACCCAAATGACTCCTTGGTGTTCCCCGTGCAGACCATTCCATATGCGCAGCCGCAGAAAATCATTCAGTTTCCAGCGACTTGGGGTGGCAATTGGATATCAAACAGCAGCAATTCCACAGCTTTCAGCCTCACAGTCGCCAGTTTTGGCTTGAACAATACGCCTGGTGAGCGCCGGTCGGTGATTTCTACCACAGATACGGTGGTGGGCTATGGCAAAATGAAAGTGCCAGTTGCAAGTGCCGGAAAAGAATCGGTGTGGGTTGATGTGCTTCAGGTCCGCAGCCGAACAATAGTAACTGATTCCTTTTACCTTGGGGGCTCACCTGCTCCTGCACAATTGCTCACGGCCTTTGGGATATCACAGAACATGAAAGACACCGTCTATCTGGTTAGATTCTTTCGGCAAGGCGAAATCACTCCGCTGGCAGAAGCTGACTATGGAACTGCGGAATATATTGGCCAGCCGCAGGATATTTTCATCAGCCAGACCAACCTTCAGCCTGTCGGCATCCACTCCATCAATGGGCCTGGCATTCAGGCTACCCTATTCCCTAACCCAACATCAGGCGAAGTAAACCTCCGCATCAATTCCGAGTTGAAAGGCGAAACCCGATACATCCTCACCAACAGCCTCGGCCAGCAGGTCGCTGGTGATAAACTCGCTTTGCAAAGCGGTGCAGCAAGTTTTTCCCTTCCAAATTCACTGATTAAAGGGCTCTACTTCATTACTATCATTAATGGCAGCAGTGCCTCTGGCACCATGCCGCTGAGCGTGCAATAAGCTCAGCCTACTAAATAAAAAAAGGCCGACTCCACTTCTGTGGGGTCGGCCTTTTTGCTTATTTTTTGGTCAGCTATTTTTTCAGCAAGGTCTTGATCTGATCCTCTGTCAGCACTTTTTTCAGCTCTTCCAAATAGCGTTTGTTTTCACGCTCGGTGTAGGTTTTGTAGTCATCGCTGCCTTTATCGAATTTTTTGGCAATGATCTGAAGGTTCATCTCATGGTTTTTGATTGCATCAGCCAGAAATGCTGCCTCTTTATCGCTTAGATCGAATTTCTCTTTTAGTGCTTTTGCTTTTTCATCGAGCCCGCTGCCATCCTTTTTGTCACTGAGGCTGAAGAACTTTTTCAGCTGCTCCTCACTGAGGATTTTGGCGAGTGCCTCCT
>CBDTVD010000260.1:0-3076 GCA_965363965.1 uncultured bacterium | reverse complement strand
AGGTCTTCGCTTAATTCAATGCTCCAAATCTGCTCTGCATGTGGAAGCATGGCCCGCACCATCGCCCCGCGATAGGTGCCAGTTTCAATGAATTGACTCAGCCATAGCTGCTTCAGCGTTTTGATGCAAGCCCTTTGCTTGACAGCGTGCGGCGGCGGATAAGGCTCATTGCCAAATAGCCGCCAGCGCAGATAGGCCAGCCGCCGGCTGACTTCCACCTTTAAGGCGCGGATATCCAAGGGGCCTTTTTTCCCTTATCGCACCACCCCGACAGGCATGGTGCGGTCATAATCGCCTGAAATCACAGGGTTTTGCCTGTAATTGGTATAGCTGGCGACATTTTTCTGCACGTAACTGTACAGCTCGGTTACCGTAATCAGCTTGTTCTTGTCCAGGTCAGCTTCGCCTGCCAGCCCTTTGATGAAAAAGTAACTGAATGCCCCCTGCCTGAAGTTGTTGAACTCGATGCTGGTTTCTTCGGCCATGCTGCTCATGATTAATGCCGTTCCTGCCTTGCTCTCCTTGAGTGCATTGTAGTAATTGTCATATGCGCTGCTGGCTGTGCGGGCATAAGTCAGGCTGCCGCTGTGGCATGCATCGGCCACGCACACCTTGTTTTTGGCAGGTGAGTTTTTCAGGATTTCGCTGATCTCAATGTGGCTGAGTTTATTGTTTACCCCGTCATAATCGCTGGGGATGAATGCACCCTCCATGCCATGGCCGGCGAAATAAAACAGGATTAGGTCATTGGGCCCGGCCTGGGCATACAGGTTCTTCATGGTGGTTTTTATCTTCGATGCAGTGGCATCTTCATCCACCAGCACCTTCAGCTGGGCATCGGGCAGTGCACCGCCTTCAGGGCTTTTCAAAAAGGCGTAAATTTTATAGGCATCATCATCAGGATATCGCAGGCTGTTGATGTGCTGATAAGTGGCCACGCCCACCACCACTGCCCACACTTTGGGCTGGCTGCCATCGTTGGTCTTTTCGGTGTAAAAACCTGTGGGGTTGTTGCCTCCGCTGTTTGTATTGGTGTTGGTGTTGGTATTTGTGTTGGCCATTGCGCCAGCACCCAGAAATTTGCTGGCTGCCCAGTTGCCCGTTTTGCTGGTGCCATCAGGGTAATACATGGTGCCATATCCATTCATCTGGTGGTCAGCCCACTCTCCTGTGTATTTGTTGCCCGATACCCACGTGCAGGTGCCTTTTCCGCTGCACTTTCCGCCCGCGAAATTGCCGTCATATACAGTGCCGTCGGTGTATTTATACACTCCGTATCCATCAACACAGTTGCCGCTGATGCACCCGGTGGTGTTGCCTGTGTTGGCCCCGATGAACTCGTTGTTTTTCCAGTATCCGGTTTTGCTGGTGTTGCTGCTGGCATAGGTATAGGTGCCCTGGCCATTCTGCTTGTGGCTTTCCCATTGGCCATCATACCGGTCGCCATTGGCAAATTTGCAAACTCCCTGTCCGCTCAGCAAGCCGTCTTTAAACCCGCCGGTGTAGGTGGTGCCATTGTCATAAACATAGGTGCCAGTGCCATTTACGCAGTTGCCGCTGATGCACCCCGTTTTGGCAGTGGGGCCCAGATATTTAGCCGCGCTCCAGTTGCCTGCCAGTGTGCTGCCGCCCTTGACATACTTGGTGCCGATTCCATCGGCCTTGTGATAACGCCATTCCCCGATGTAAACATCGCCGTTGGCATAATAGCAGGTGCCCTCGCCATGGCATTGGCCATTGAGGAATTCGCCTACATACTTAGACCCATCACTGAAGACGAGTGTGCCGTAACCATTCTGGCAATTTCCTTCCAGGCACTGCCCAAATGCAGGTGATGAAAAACCCGCAGCAAGAAAAAGAAGGATGGCGGGCAGGAGGATTTTTGATTTCATTGATTGATTGGGAAAAATGTTTTCAAGGGCCTGCTACAAGATGCTGAGCGTTAAGCCCCCACAAAAAAAATGGCCCCGTTTGGGCACGTAAAATTAACGATTATTTTTTTATTCAGCGTATGCAGGCCAATTTTCAGTGGGCTTTTTCACCTGCGTCCAGTTTGATGCAGATGTTCTTTTCCTCAGTGAAAAAACGGATGGCTTCAAATCCGCCTTCCCTGCCCATGCCGCTCTGCTTCATGCCGCCGAAAGGGGTGCGCAGGTCCCGCAGCAGCCAGCAGTTCACCCACACAATTCCTGCATCAACTGCACGGGCCACGCGGTGCGCAGTTTCCAGGTTTGATGTCCAGATGGTGGCGCTGAGGCCATAGGGCGTGCAGTTGGCCTCGGCGATTGCCTGCTCTTCACTGTCAAATGGCGCGATGGTTACCACAGGGCCGAATATCTCCTCCTGATTGGTTCGGCAATCGTGGCTCAGCCCTTCGATTACGGTCGGGGCAATAAAGAATCCTCCGGCACAGCGCCCTTCCACCACCACTCTTTCGCCGCCGCACAGCACTCGTCCGCCTTCATCCTTTGCCAGCTCTATGTACCCGAGTACTTTTTCCATATGGGCCTGGCTGACAACTGCCCCAACGCGCGTGTCCTCCAGCATCGGGTCGCCGACTTTCAGTCTCTTCACCCTTGCCACAAACTCATCCCTGAATTTTTCGTAGATGCTGCGCTCTACGAGTATCCTGCTGCCGCAGAGGCAGATTTGCCCCTGGTTGCTGAAAGAACTCTGCAGGGTGGTGCGCATCATGGCTTCCCAATGGCAGTCGGCGAAAATCAGGTTGGGATTTTTGCCGCCCAACTCAAGGCTGAGTTTTTTGAACATGGGGGCAGCAATGGTGGCGATTGCCCTGCCAGTCGCCGTGCCGCCTGTAAAACTGATGACAGGCACTTTTTGGTGCTCTACAATCGGCTGCGCCGCCCGCGGGCCCAGGCCATGCACAATGTTCAGCACCCCTGGCGGCAAGCCGGCCTTGATGCAAAGCTCACTCAGCAGATAAGCCGTCATGGGCGTTACCTCGCTGGGTTTTGATACTACGGTGCAGCCAGCCGCCAGGGCAGGGGCGATCTTCCAGGTGTAGAGATAAAGCGGCAGGGTCCCCGGGCTGATGCACCCTGCCACGCCGATTGGG
>CBDTVD010000259.1:0-3088 GCA_965363965.1 uncultured bacterium | reverse complement strand
GGCTGAACCTGCGCACCTTGAAAAAAGAACTGCAACTGCATGGCTGCTTATTGCGAAGCGCAATAAATTGACCCACAATCAGTTTATGGCACATTCGGTTTTCAGCCCTGGGGGTGCCGAGGCCCTGGCCGCAGCGAGTGCATTTACCTTTGAAATCTGAATCGGCTTATGGATTGACCGAAGCCCAGGAATGCAAAAAACAAAAACACCGGATAAAAAGAGTGGCAAGCACCAACCCCTATAAGCAGCGGCGGCGGGCACTTTGGGTGCAGTTTGCAGCTGTGCTGGGCATACTCCTGGGCCTGAACCTGGCAGCTGATCAATTTTACACTCGGCTGGATTTAACCGCCGACCATCGGTACACGCTGAGCGAGAAGACCGTGGAACTGCTCGACAGCCTTGACGGGCAGGCCGTAGTTACAGTCTATCTGGAGGGCGATGACCTGCCCCCAGGTTTTCAGCAGCTGCGCACCACAATCAAGGATTTGCTGGACGAAATGCGCGCCGAGGCAGGCAGAAGCAAAATCGAATATCAGTTCATTGACCCCAGCGATGTCGGCAGCACGCGGCAGCGCGATGAACTCTATCAGCAGCTCAGCAGCAAAGGCCTCAGCGGGGTAAATCTGCAGGTGAACAAAGAGGATGGCACTGCCCAGCGAATCATTTTTCCAGGGGCTGTGGTGAGTTATAACGGGCAGGAAAAAGGTGTGCAGCTTTTGCAGCAGCAGCTGGGCAACATCGGGCCTGAGCAAGTGCTGCTCAACAGTCAGATGGGGGCAGAGTTTGCCCTGGTGAATGCCATCAATGTGCTGGGCAAAAATGATAAGCCGCTGGTGGCGATATTGCAGGGCCATGGCGAACTGATGCCCAATGAACTCGCCGATTTCGGTGAGATGCTCAGCCAGAGTTATCAGGTGGACATTGTTGACCTGCCGAGATATAAAGTCGGGCGGCTCGACCCTTACAAATTAGTGGTAATTGCTGGCCCCGACAGTTTTTTTACTGAACTGGAAAAGTATAAAATAGACCAGTATCTGATGGGCGGCGGCCACCTGCTGTGGCTGATGGATGGCCTGCATGCCAGCCACGACAGCCTGAAAGGCGGCAAATTTTTTACCACTGACCGAGAGCTGAATCTGGATGATTATCTTTTTAAACACGGTGTGCGGCTCAATTATAACCTGGTGCAGGATTACATCTGCGGATACGTGCCCATTTTCATTCCTGGCCGAAATGGGGCACCTGGCCGCAAAGACGTTGGCAAATGGCCCTGGTATCCCGTAGCCGCGCCCACCAGTCCCCATCCGATTGTCAATAATCTGAACCCGATATGGTTTCAGTACGCCTCTACTTTAGACACGGTCGGCAGCTCGACAAGTTCTGGTGTCGAAAAAACCATCCTGCTCACCACCAGCCCTTATACGCGGGTATTCAACAATCCAGTCGAAGTGAATTTTGACCTGGTGGCCAGGATAGACCGAGAACTTTACAATCAGGGCCCTAAAAACCTCGCAGTGCTGCTGGAGGGGACGTTCAGGTCGCCATTTGAAAATCGGCTGCCGCCCAGTGTCCTCAACTCAGGGGAATATGGGGAATTCAAGGCAGTGAGCGCACCTGCCAAAATGATAGTGGTGAGTGATGCCGACATTGCGCGGAGTGCCATTTTGCCCAACGGGCAGCCGGTGCCGCTGGGCTATGACCGATATACCCAGCAGACGTTCGGCAACCGAGAATTTCTGCAGAACTGCGCAGATTATCTCGGTGATGATGCCGGCCTGCTCAGCCTGCGCAGCAAGCAATTCCAGCTCAGGCTCCTTAATAAGGACGGGATTGAGAAAGAAAAGGGCAGCTGGCAGTTTGTAAATGTCGGGCTGCCGCTGCTGATGCTGGGTGCATTCGGCTTCGGATACAATTACGTGCGGCGGAGGAAGTACGCCTCTTAAGCGGGGCTTTCGGCCTCGATGTATTCGCTGGCTTCCTCAATGGCATTGGTGATGGCATCGGGCAGGTCGGCATTTCCTATTCCATGCTGGCGCAGTGCATTGAATACGCCGGCCAGGTTTCCTTTGCCCGTTGTCAGTTGCCGGCGTGCCTTGTCATATCGCTCGGTCATTTGGTCCAGGGCTTTTTCCATTCCGACAAAGGAATCAGTAAAGGTGCGGAACTTGTCGAAAGAGCGATTGAGCAGGGTTTTCAAATTTTCGATTTCTTGGTTTTGGCGCTCGGTTTTCCACATGCACTCCATCAGCTGAAGGGTGGGTATCAGGCTAAGAGGCGTTACAATGGCGACTTTCTGGCGCAAAAGATCGGCGAAAATGTCGGGATGCCTGTTGAGCAGCGCACTCACCGCACCATCACTCGGCACAAACATCAGCACAAAATCCACCGTATTGAGTTCTCTGACAGAGGCATAGCCTTTCCCTCTCAGCCCCTTGATGTGGCTGAGGATGGCCGCTTTGTGCCGGTGGAAAGCCTGCTCCCTATCCTCTGTCGATAGCGATTCATCTATGAAAAACAGATAATCGCGGAGCGAAACTTTAGAGTCTATCACCAGATCTCGGCTGTCGGATAGTTTCAGGATTACATCGGGCCGCAGGTTGTCGCCGTCATCATTTTTCAGGTTGTATTGGGTATGGAAGTGTACTCCCTCTTTCAGGTTGGCGTATTCCAGTACCCGTTTCAGCACCTGTTCTCCCCAATCGCCCTGCACTTTGCTCTGGCCTGATAAGGCATTTGTCAGCAGATTAGCCTGCTCGGCCAGGCCGATGGTCTGGGTATTGAGGGAGGTGATTTGCTGGCGGATGGTTGCGCCAAGCTCGACACTGTCCTTGCTGTTCTTTTCCAGCTGCTCTCTGAATGGGGTGATCAGCTCAGCGATATTGACTTTGCTGGATTCATTGAGTTTTGCCGATTGCACCTCAATCACCTTTCTGGCAATTTCGCCGAATTGTTCCGCCTGGCTGCCCTTGAGTTCTGCTACAAGCTGGGTGGCTGCCGCCAGTTCAGCTTTCAGGCGGCTTTCAATGCCGCTGAGGCGTAGCAATTCTGCTGCCGATTGGTGAGCCTGTTCCTCTAAATTTTTAATTTT
>CBDTVD010000258.1:0-3092 GCA_965363965.1 uncultured bacterium | reverse complement strand
GATTGATTTCCCTGATTTTTGATGGTCATATCCATACATTACGCCATTGATGGCTTTCAGCCTGACGGAAAAGCTGTGGCCAAGTGCTTTTCGCACATTGATTCCGTATCCGTACCCAAGCTGGGGAAGCTGGTCTCCGGATATCCAGGGCATGCCAGCATGTATGCCGACACTCCAGTTTTTTTTCTGCTGCTTAAACAGGCTGTTGTCACCTTTGCTGCCATCATCGCTGGCTGAAGTAGCCTGTGCAATTGCGGCAGAAACTGCGCACATCGCCACCAGGCACATCAAAGTGTGCTTGTAAACGTTCGTTCTCATTCTTGTGATTTCCTTTTTGTTCTTAATGCAAATGTAAAAATATTGCAGGAGGTGAGATTGTGAGGGGGTGGCTTAGCCCTTGGAGGCTCAGCCTAATCTTTCCTGCCCAGTTTGATTGGATAGGGCAAAGTAAACATTAATCAGCTGGCTGAAGGCGAATTTTTTTTCCGCCGGTTATCCACAAACTTATGCACACTATTGCGGCATTCAAAACCAGTGCTTCAAAGCCAAATTTATAGCTGGGCAACAGCCAGGTTATCATCTGTTCAAGGCCATAAGTAGCAAACGGGGCAGCCAGACAGATGTACGGTACAATCCTGTCGGTGGTGGTTCGTTTTGTGAACAACCCAAAAAGATAAAGCCCCAAAAGGGGGCCATATGTATAGGCCGCAATTTTGAAAAGTATGGATATCACACTGCCATTATCTTTGGGAAAAGCCCAGATGCACAGAATGGTGAGAACCGCAAAACCTGCGTGCACCAGTTTTCGGCGCCTTACATCACGCTTTGTTCCGCTGCGCTCATCCATTTCCAGAAAATCTATGCAGAAGGATGTGGTGAGTGATGCCAGCGCCGCATCAGCCCCACCGAAAGCAGCAGCCGTCAAACCGATGATAAACACATAAGTGAAAATAGGGGGGAAGTGATTGATTGCCAATGTTGGAAACACATTGTCTGAAATCACCGCACCGGTAGCGTGGTTAATCGGCAATTGAATTGAAAAAAAATCGGCATACATAAACATGAGTGCCCCGAGGCCGAGGAACAAAAGGTTTACACCAACCAATATGGCACTGAAAACCATCATGTTTTTCTGTGCATCTTTCAGGCTCCTGCAGGTCAGATTTTTTTGCATCATTTCCTGGTCGAGGCCGGTCATGGCGATGGTAATGAATATGCCGCTGAGGAATTGCTTCCAGAAGAAATCGGGAGAGCGCCAGTCCCAGGTAAAAATTTTCGACATGGATGAGTCGCTTACTTTTCGCACAATGCCGGGCAAGTCAAGTTCAAAACTGTTACCGATATAAATGATGGTGATGACAAGCGCAGTTAAAAAAAATATGGTCTGCAGCGTATCAGTATATATGATTGTGCGTATGCCCCCTTTGGCACTGTAAAGCAAAATAAGAATAACCGAAATTATCACCGACACGTTGAACGGCACGCCCCACTGGTCAAAAATGAAGATCTGAAATATCTTGATGGCCAGAAAAAGCCGGAGTGCAGAGCCCAGTGTCCGAGATATCAAAAAGAACAGGGCACCCACCTTATAACTGCCATTGCCAAACCTCAACTTCAGATAAGTATAAATGCTTGTCAGCTGTAGCCGATAATAAACCGGGAGCAGCACATAGGCGATGAAAATGTATCCGAGGAAGTAGCCGAACACAATCTGCATGTAACTGAAAGCTTTTGCGCCAACCTCGCCCGGCACGCTGACAAATGTTACTCCTGAAATGGTGGTGCCAACCATTCCGAATGCAACCAGCCACCAGGGTGAATTGCGGTTGGCCGTGAAGAATGTGGTGTTGTCGCCTTTTCTTGCAGTGATGTATCCCAGCAAAATCAGCAGCAGGAAATATCCAGCTACTGTCAGGGTTATGCTTAATGGATTCAATTGGTTAGAGTTTTACAAGGCGAAAATTGTCCATGTAACGGATTTTAATCAAGAAATGCAGTAAGTGGGCTGCTGGCCTCTGCATTGGCCGCTATTGAATGCCGGTAGCCAGCCAGCCGGGCTTGGTAACCTGAAATTACCCCCATCCTGAATGCGTCAGCCATCAGTACTGGGTCAGCGGATATGGCAATAGCAGTGTTTACCAGCACAGCATCTGCACCTATTTCCAGGGCATGTGCCGCATGGCTCGGCAACCCTAATCCTGCGTCCACAATCACTGGCACAGTTGCTTGTGCAATTATAATCTCCAGCAAGCCTTTGGTCATCAACCCTGCATTGCTGCCAATGGGTGCGCCCAGTGGCATTACAGCCTGGCAGCCTGCATCTTCAAGCCGCTTGCATAGCACAGGGTCGGCATTTACATAAGGTAATACCACGAACCCTTCCCTGACAAGAATTTCTGCTGCCTTTAATGTCTCGATTGGGTCAGGCATCAAGTACCTCGGGTCTGGGTGTATCTCAAGTTTGACCCAATTGGTACCCATTGCTTCCCTTGCCAATTCTGCAGCAAGTATTGCCTCTTCAGCTGTTCTTACACCGCTGGTATTCGGCAGCAGGTTAACCCCATCAATGTTCAGATGCTGCATCAGGTCATCAGCTTGATTTCTGAAATCTACTCTCTTTAGGGCAACTGTCACCAGCTGACTGCCCGATGCCACAATGGCCCGAGTCATCACCCTGTGATCTCCGAATTTTCCAGTACCCAAGAATAAGCGCGAGCTGAATTCCCTGTCAGCAATTTTTAGGTTTACCATTTGTCAAGTTTTGCCTTGAAGGCGGAAAACGCCGCGAGGGGATTTTTATCTTGAGTAATTGCACTTGATACTGCGATACCTGCACAGCCAGCACTCATTATTGCGTCCACATCTTCAACTGTTATACCACCGACCGCAAAAATCGGCAGGCTGCCTGCTAATAAACGCAATCTTTTAAGACCATCTTTACCTATCACAGGGCTCAGATTTTTTTTGGTGGTGGTAAATTTAAACGGGCCAGCACCTATGTAATCAATCTTTGCCTGCCTGAGATATTGTACTTCAGCTGGGGTATTGGCGGTTCCTCCGATAATTGCATGGCTGCCGAGCAGGGCCCTGGC
>CBDTVD010000257.1:0-3094 GCA_965363965.1 uncultured bacterium | reverse complement strand
CGGCGGCGATGGCATGGGCTGCGGCGGATATGAAACCGGCGGCGGCGGTGGCCTCGAGTTCCGCAAGTACTCTATTGGCACTGTCGAAAAACGCCCAGGCGGCCTTTACCTCAGCCTCGGCGGAGCCATGGCCAAGTATCGCCACACCGACCACATGCTGATGACGCCCCCCGTTTACAATGAGGAAGGCGTGATGATTGAAGACGGCCACAGCATGGTGAGCCGCCCTGTGCTCTACAATTATGACATCGCCAGCAAAATAGGTTACCAAATCAGGGTACTGGGCGATGGCATCCTCGATTTCGGAATCGGCCCGATGATGCGCATCCAAAAAAGCAGCGCCCTCTATGGCTACTATGGAGCAGGAAGGGACATTGCCATCACCAATGAAACCGTTACCACCAGCCGAAAAATGCAGGTGAACAGCAGCATTGTGCCCAGTGCCAATATCCAGCTTGGCTTTATGCTTTGGAATGGCAAATGCAGCGGAAGCTGCGGCGGCAAATAAGGCAGCACATTGATGGCACATAAAAATCTTGAGCGCCTGCCTGCTCTGCGCACCCTCCTGCTGATTGTTCTGCTGCCCCTGGCGGCCAGTGCACAGGTGGTGCCTAAAGTCAATGCAGGCAGAATTGCCAATGGGCAGATAGGCCTCGGTGCCGAGTGCTTCCTTTCGCCCAGTATCAGCCTCACTGGCAGCGCCTATAAAATCATTCCCAGGATGATGGATGCCCGCATGGGAATCCAGGGCGGGGGCGGCGGGCTGGAGATGCGCAAGTATAACCGAAGCAAACTTCACCTCAACCGCCGTGAGTTTTACTTCGAATCCACTTGCGATAAATCGGCCATCGCCGATAATCGTCCGCAAGGCTTTTACCTCAGCCTGGGGGCGGAAATGGGCAGAACCCGATTCGTGGTGCATAACCCCGAAATTGTGCCGACCGAAGTTGATGAAATGGGCCAAGCCATTGCCTATCAGGACATTACATGGCGCAAACCAGACGCGTTCCAGTTCGACATATCGGGCAAAGTAGGCTATCAGTTCCGAGTTCTGCGCAATGGAGTGGTTGACTTGGGTTTCGGGCCAACGGTGCGCACACAGAGAGAGTATCTTACTGGCCTCTGCGGGTTTGGAATTGTAGGAAGTCGTGAGCCTATTTTGGTATACTACACTTATGTGGTGCCCAGTGCCAGCGTCCAGTTTGGTTACACGCTTTGGAATGGAAAATAAGGCAGACCCTCTCGGTCTGCTGAAAAATTAATCAGGCAGCCGCCACAGCTGCTGGCCTGCAATGCGGAGCCTGCCTGGCAGGTTATCGCTGAACAATCCCCCCGTGCCCAGGCCCTGGGGGATTTTTGGCTGATGGGTGCTGGCCCAAAGGGCGATGGCCTCCAGCCCGATGTTGCTTTCCAGGGCGCTGGTGGCCCACCAGCCTATGCGGCTCGCCGCGGCCCGGGCAATCCAGTCATCACAGCTTCTGAAGCCCCCTAACAGGCTTGGCTTCAGGATAAGGTAGTGCGGATAAACTTCCTTCAGCAGCCTGGTGCGCTCTGCAGGGTCGTTAAGGCCGATGAGTTCTTCATCCAGTGCAATGGCAATGGGCGAAAGGTGGCAGAGCTCTGCCAGAGCCTCCCACTGCCCAGGGGCAATCGGCTGCTCGACAGAGTGAATGCCGAACTCAGCCAGCGCTTTGAGGTTATGGAGCGCCTCGGCAGGCTCCCAGGCCCCGTTGGCATCCAGCCGAATGGTGTGGTGTGTGCCGTAGGTTTCCCGCACCCTCCGCAGCAGTTCGAGTTCCTCACTGAACTCGATGGCACCCACCTTGAACTTCAGCACATCGAAGAGCGGAGCCTTTCGCTGCACCGATTGCCACATGCGCTGCTGGGTACCCATCCAAATCAGCCCGTTTATGCTGATGCCTTCCTCGCTTCGGGCAAAAGGCGTATCAACCCTGGGCACCAGCACCAGGCTTTCGAGTGCAAAACTGAGCGCAGGCAAGGCGGGCCTGAGTGCCTCTGCGGCATCCAGCAGGTTTTCATCGCTCCACTCAATTTCTTCTGCTGCGCTCAGCCACGCCGCCAGGGCCTCAGGATAATCGGGGCTGAGGCCGGGGATCAGGCTGGCCTCAGCGGTTCGGCCATCGGGCATGGCGATAATGTAGCTCGGCTTGGTGTGCAGCACCCCCCTGCTGGTGCCAGCCGGCTGCAGAAAATGCAGGGTGTGGAGTTTACTGCGCAAGCTCATCGATGGTGTATCTGAATATCCCGCCCACCCAAATGGCAATTGCCCCTGCCGCCAGCATCAGCCCTGTGGCCAGCAGGCTGAGTTTTTTGAGGAAAGGGGCAAAATCAGGGGAAGTCTGTGCCCGCCATATGGGCCGGCCATGAATCAGCAGCACCAATAAGGGTGCAGCGATATAGAGGAGGCCGAGGGCGATATCATATTGCGGCAGCACCCATAACCGCAGGGTTGCCCCCGCCATCAGGGCGAGTGTGCCGCCGAGTACCAGCATCAGGTGATAGACCTTTGCCCCCATGAGGCCGAGCCTAAGCGCGATGGTGCGCTTGCTGGCATGGGCATCACTCTCCAGATCCCGCATGTTGTTGACATTGAGCACCCCTGCGGCAAGCAGCCCAGCGCCGAGGCTGCACAGCATCGGGCCGAGCGCGCGATAAGCCGTGCCCGAGTGCAGAAACCAGGTGCCGCCCACCAGCACAAAGCCGAAGAACAGCAATACGCTCAGGTCGCCGAACCCAGCATAGCCGTAGGGCCGAGCAGTGGCCGTGTAAGCAATCGCTGCACCGATTGCCCCCACGCCGATGGCCAGCATCACACCCACTGCGGCCCAGCCAATCGCCATGCTCGCATACCACAGCAGCAATGCTCCGCTGCTGAAAGCCAGCATGGCGGTCATCCACACCGCTTGTTTCATTTCGCCTGCCGAGATGCGTCCGCTCACCACCATTCGGGCAGGGCCGGTGCGCAAATGGTTGTCGGCACCGTGCCGATAATCGCCGTAATCGTTGGCCAGGTTGCTGAGGATCTGGAGCAGCAGCGATGTGGTCAGGCTGAGCACAGCGGTTCCCCACCTGA
>CBDTVD010000256.1:0-3104 GCA_965363965.1 uncultured bacterium | reverse complement strand
CGGTGATATTTCCTGCGGATTTTCAATTCAAATTGAAAGTGGGGGAGCCAGAAAAGCGGCGTCAGAGTGCAGGATATTTCGCCATGAGTTATGGAAATCACAATGATTCATTTTGGCTTTCTAATTTTGATTTGGAAAAGGTAGGCGATAGTTTTCAGCTAACCATTCTAAGATCGAACAGGACAGCCGATTATTTGGGCCCATTATTTAAGCACACTTCTTTTCAGCCGAATTTTGAAGGCCAAAGCGATGGGTCTGTAATTGTCTTATCTGGAACTTATCGTGGCACCATCTACCGGTATGAGTTTAGGCAATAATTTAATTTATTCCGTTTTGCTCCTGTTTTTAGCAATAGGATGCAAGTACAGATTGTCAGACGACAAGACTGAAAAGCAATTTTGCAGGCGCGGTGGCATTACTTATATATTGCGCGAATTTCAAGTGGATGGGAATGACTCAATGTCAAATCTGCTAAATGTGAGTAACCAGCTTCCAAACCTTGTCTGGGAATGTGTGGATGGGCATTTGGAAAGTGTATATTATTTCGGTGTGGACTGGCCGCAGGCTTCAAGTGTTCCCCGCAAGATGAATGCGAGTGCGGGGGATGGCAGCTTTAGCATTGATGAAACCGGGTACTTCCTCGGCATTGGCCCGCTGGGCACTCGGCGGCCGTTCAAAACCAGGGTACTCGAAATAAGCAAAAAGGCACTCCGCCTGCAAGGCGACTATGATGGCCACACCTATTACTACAACTTTCAGCCGCCGAAATAAAGAAAACCCTCCATATGAAAACATCGAAATTATTGCTGGTGATGGCCGCTGCACTTGGCCTGTTTGGCAGCAAATGCAAAAAGGATTCAGACGCCCCGAAAACATCCAAATACCCGCTTATCCAGGGAATTGGCCTGCCAGTGCAGGCAGATGGGGTGATATATGCAATGGACCACCATTGGAATACCTATGACCTGGTTGAAACAGACACATCTGAATTTTATGCCCGGCAAAAAGATTCATTTTTTACTGTTGACATGTTTTTGGGTGAAATTGATAACATCGAGCTTGGCGATGTGCAAGTGGGCAGCTGGGATTGCATTACAGATGGCAATGCTGCCTGGTATTATACCAACGGCTCGGTAACCGAGGACAGCACCATCCCGCAGCCAGCCAACATCTGGGATGCCGTGATTACGCACAGCGGCAGCACCGATTGGCCTGCATTCACCATCGATACGCAGGTGGTTTTCGCAGATTATTTCACGGTGCGCATGGATACAATCCTTGCAGCCAATCAATCGCATACCTTTCAATTGCCGGCTGGCAGCACTGGGGCCGACAGCATGGCCATTGTGCGGCTGGGCCTTTTTTCCAATTACAGCGTCGTAAAAATGCTGCCAGGCAATGCCAGCAGTTTTGTGCTCAATCAAACCGAAGTGGACGCACTGGCAGATTACAGCGAGGGCTACCTTTTCGTCTGGGGCATCAAGTATCGCGATGTGTATCGCGGGGGGCGCAAATACACCATTGTCAGCATCAGGGAGTATATGTATAACAACATCATCACCCAATGATGCAGGGGTTTGCACGGGGGCGTTAAAACTTCCTAATGGCGCGGGCGGGGGCGCGGCGCGGGGGTAATTTTGTACCCCTTAATTATCAAAGGATGAAACTGCTTCGCCTTATACCGCTCTGCCTGCTGGCCGCGGCATGCAAAACGGCCCCTGACAATGCCGAAAAAATGGACAGCCTGCTGAAAGCCAGCGAGCTGGACAGCACCTATAACCCTGCCGAGGACTTTTACAGCTTTACCAACAACAAATGGCTGGCAGCCAACGATATCCCCGCCACCGAAAGCCGCTGGAGCAACTTTCATGTGCTGGATGAAATCAACCGCAAGCGCATCCGCACCGTGCTCGACAGTGCCATGGCGGCCACTGATGCACCAGCAGGCAGTGCCCTGCGCAAACTCGGCGACTTTTATCGCACGGCCATGGACAGCGCCGCAATCGAGGCTCAGGGAATCAAGCCGCTGATGCCCATGATGGAGCAAATCAAAAACCAGCCGAGCAAAGAGGCCCTTTTTGCCCACCTCGCCAGCCTGCACAAACAGGGCATTGATGTGCTCATCAGCCCCTATGTTGACCTCGACGCCAAAAACTCAAAAGCCTATGCGCTGCAGTTCTGGCAGGGCGGCCTCAGCCTGCCCACCAAGGACTACTACTTTAACCAAGACCCGCAGAGCCAGAAAATTCGCGAGGCACTGAAAAAGCACTTCAGCACAATCGCCCAGGCCATCGGGTACGATGGTGCTGAGGCTGAAAAACTCAGCGGCCAGCTGCTGAATTTCGAGACCCGACTGGCACAGGGCAGCATGGCACCAGTAGAAATGCGAGACCCCAACGCACTCTATAACAAATACACCCTCAGCGATTTGAAAGGCGCATTCCCCAAGTGGGACTGGGCAGCGTGGATGAATGCTGCCGGTGTGCCCAAAGTTGATTATGTCATCATCGGCCAGCCTGGCTATGTGCGCAGTGCATCGAATGCATGGGCAGAAGCCGACCTTGATTTTCTGAAAAAGTATGCCCAGATCAGGGTAGCTGAAAGCCAGGCCAGCAAACTCCACTCAGCCCTGGTCGAGTCGAATTTTGCCCTCTATGGCACGGCCCTCAGTGGCACCCCTGAAATGGACCCCCGCTGGAAGCGAAGCGTTGGCGCAACCGAGGGCGCAATGGGCGAACTGCTCGGCCAGATTTATGTCGAGAAATACTTCAGCCCACAGGCCAAAGAGCGCGCCAGGGAGATGGTCGAAAACATTCGCACCGCTTACCGCGAGCGCCTGAAAACACTCGACTGGATGAGCGACACCACCAAGACCAAAGCCATCGAAAAACTCGATAAAATCATGGTGAAAATCGGATACCCCGATAAGTGGAAAGACTATTCTGCACTCGAGGTCAAGACCGATAACTACATGGCCAACAGTCTGCGGGCCAACACTTTCGCCTGGAACCGGATGGTCGAAAAACTCGGCAAGCCGGTTGACCGCAGTGAGTGGGGAATGACACCGCAAACCATCAACGCTTATTACAATCCATCGCTGAATG
>CBDTVD010000255.1:0-3105 GCA_965363965.1 uncultured bacterium | reverse complement strand
GGCGGGGCCTATGCCCAGCCGCCGTTTTATCGCGAAATGCGAAACCTGTTCGGCGAGCTGAACCCTGAAATCAGGGCGCAGCGCAGCTATCACCTGGTGGCGGGCAGCGACATGACCATCAGGCTGTGGAACAGGCCATTCAAGTGGAGCACCGAGGCCTATTATAAGCTGCTGCGCGAAATTATCCCCTATGAGCAGGATAATGTCCGCCTGCGGTACTACGCCCGAAACAACGCCAGCGGATATGCCACAGGCGCCGAGATGATGCTGAACGGCGAGTTTGTGCGCGACATCCCCAGCTGGGTCAGCCTCGCTTACCTGAAAACCAGCGAAGACCTGAATGATGACAGCTACATCCGCGAAACCGACAGCGCCACTATATACCCTGGGCTTATCCCCCGGCCCACTGACCAGCGCATCCGCTTCAGCCTGTTCTTTCAGGATTTTTTGCCAAACAACCCTACGTATAAAGTCCACCTCAGCTTGATTTTCGGCAGCGGCCTCCCCTTCGGCCCGCCTGATTACACTCGGTATCGGGACACTTTCCGCATGCCGATTTATCGCCGCGTAGATGTAGGCTTCAGCAAACTGCTCTATAGCCCCGCCATCAACCCCAAGCCCTGGCTGAAAGGCGTCGACCGCATCTGGCTATCAGCCGAGCTGTTCAACATTTTCGGCATAAACAACACGGTGAGTTACCTTTGGGTGCAGGATGTCATCGGTCGGCAGTGGGGCATCCCCAGCCACCTGACGGGCCGCCGGCTCAACCTGCATTTGGAGGTTACGATTTAAACGGGTCAGGCAGATCCCACAGCTAAAATTTAAGCTGATGGTTCACTGCCATTAAAACGGCAGGTCGTCCCCGGCATCGCCGGTGTCCATGCTTTCGCTGGCAGGGCCAGGGGTGCTGGCTGCACGGGCATTGCCGCCGCCGTTGTAATTATTGCCGCCGCCGTTGCGGGCACCGCCCGCATTGCCGCCGCTGTATCCGCCTCGGCCACCGCCGCTGCCGCCCTCAGCACTCTCGAATTTCCATACCTCCAGCGTATTGAAGTACTTTACTTCCCCGCTCGGGCTGGTCCACTCGCGGCCCCGCAGGTTGAAATTCACTTTTACATCGTCGCCGATTTCATAGTTCTCCAAGTCTTCAATTTTATCCTTTACGGCGGTAAAGCTGACGAACTGCGGAAAATTCCCGTCCTGAATTTCGAGCACAAAATCCTGCTTGCGGAATCCGCTGCCAAAGGTCTGCGGGTCCAATTTCTTCTTGAGTTTTCCAGTTACATCCATGGCTTTCTAAAAGTACTTTGCGGTTTGCTGCATTTTAAATGCAGGGGGCAAAGGTAAAGCAAATGGCAGTGGCAGGCCGGCGAATTTTCAGCGGTCTTCGGCCCAGCGGCGCATCAGGTCATAGCAGCCTTCCCACCCCAGCAGGGTCGGTTTCTCGGCGCTGTCCTCAGGGTCATGATACCAGGGATAGGCCCCCAGCAGATAGACAAAGAAAGCAGGCACCCCTTTCTGGCTGAAGGGGTAATGGTCGCTGTTGCTGGTGGGGCCTCGCGGTTTTATCTGTTTCAGGTTTCCGGCTTCGGCATTCAGGGCCAGCAAATGGTTATACTCGCCCTCGTGCACGGTGCCGTTCACCACGGTCATTCCGTCCTGGCCGTTGCCCAGCAGGTCCATGTTCATCACAAAGCTGATGTCCTTGAGGGCGATTGGCGGGTGATTGACAAAATACTCCGAGCCCACCAGGCCGGCCTCCTCACCACCGAAGGCGATGAACAGCAGCGACTTTTGGGCAGGGTGTTTGGCAAAGTAGGCGGCCAGCTGAATCAGCATGGCGGTGCCGCTGGCATTGTCGTTGGCACCGGGGAAATACACCTGGTCGCCCATGCGACCGAGGTGGTCATAATGGGCGCAGAAAACCAGGAAACTATCGGGATACTTTCGGCCGGGCACAAAGCCAATGACATTCTGGCTGCTGTAATCGGGCATAAACTGGCTTTCTATTTTCAGCTCTATGCGCTTTACGCCATCCAGCAAACCTGCGATGACATCCACCTGCGGAAAGCTGGCCTGTGTCTGGCTGACTCCATAAACCAGTTTGCTGCGCTGGTGGATGATGCAGCCGGGCTTCAGCGCCTCCAGGTCATTCATGCTGGGCTGGTGATATGGCTGATAATTGGGCGGCAGCAGAATGGCCTTGTCCCAGTAATAGCCTTCCTTGCGCTTGAATTTTGTGGTTGAGTCAACCCTGATGACCTGCATTTCCACAGGCCCTATAGATGGGGCCGATGGATAAATCAGGTAATCTTTGGCGGGCTGATATCGGGTGCCGTCACCTGCCAGCCCTATTCGGCCATGCACCTTGTTCACGCTCAGCCTGAATTCCTGGGTCCAGTTGCCCATGCTGGGCAGCTGCCTTACGCCGATGGAATCAAATTGCCTGGCAATAAACAGGGCAGCTTTGCCATCGCCTTGCTCTGTATAGCCTCGGCCGGCATAATAGGGGCTGCCGAGGCGCTGCATGATGCTCCGTGCCCAGGCAGTATCCTGGGCAGCGAGCGGGAGGGCGAAAAGCAGCAGAAAGCAAATGAGGGCTGGGCGCAAAATGGGCTTAGGTTGGCTGAAAAAACTCAGGTGTTGGCAAATCTCAGGCCCAGCCATTGCAGGCCGGCCAAGATTTGCAAAGATGCTGTAAAATCAGCACTCGGCCAAAGTGACGGAATTTGGCCTGCAGATTTCCCACTGGGGGGTATTGGGCAATTATTGTCTCCATGCCTGCTATACTCCTGCCCCAATATGGAAATCAATCTCAAAGAAAATTCCGGCGCGTGCCCGCCATTCGCCATCCGAGTGCTGAACCTGAGCGAACTGGAGGAGCCGATAGAAAGCCCTCAGCGGTCGCCCCTCGGTTCCAGTCCTCATGCCGAGGATATAGTGCCCTGGTATGGCGGGGACAATCTGTTTGCCCAGCGGCTTGCCGAGCGCGCCCGCACCAGCAGCACCCACGCTGGCATCCTCGCCAGCAAAATCGCCCTCACAACGGGTGATGGTTTCAACTTCAGCGGCAGGGACGGCACGCGGGCAGAGGTATGGGCCAAG
>CBDTVD010000254.1:0-3117 GCA_965363965.1 uncultured bacterium | reverse complement strand
CCGCTGAGCACATTGGCCAGGGTGCTTTTGCCGCTGCCGTTGGGGCCCATGATGGCATGTACCTCGCCAGCATTGATTTGCAGACTAAGCCCCTTCAGGATTTCTTTTTCTTCTACACGGGCATGCAGGTCATCTATGATAAGCATATATATGTTGGTTTGCCAGCCTATTGCGCAGGCGGCGCAAAGGTAAGGGCGATGGATAGGGTGCCCCTCATTTTACATCTGATTAAGGGGTATTTTTGCGGTTGGTGCCAATGTGCGGTTTGCCGTTGGGCCCTCAAACTTAAAATCAGGGAGAATCCGCAGAGGGGCAAATTTTGGAACAACTCATTTTTCTTTTTCTGGGCCTTGCCGTGGCAGGTATCCCGCTGTTTTTTGTGTGGCTTGGTGTGCCGAAACTGGAAAAATACCGCCAGGCTATTTTCGGAACCCTAATTGGTGGCATGGCCCTGATGATTATCATCAATTATGTGGTGATGACAACGGGTGGCCTTATCTGGGCCCAGAATGCCCCGATTGAGGCACAGCGCGGCGGCACGCCCATGCAACTGATGCTGCTGATGCTGGCCTTTATTTTCCTTTCCATCTGGCTCTATCTGCTATATCGCCAAAACCCGACACGCTCTTTCAAGCGCCTGGGGAAACTCACCCCTCGCCTGATTATCGTTGCGGGGGTAGCCTGCATGTTTTTCGGGCCGACCACCTATGCATTTGTTTCCATCGGTTTTGCCGTGCTGGTGGCTGGTTATATCATCATGGCCAAGCACAGCAGCTATGCTGGGTATGCTGCCTTAACTTTTCTTACTGTTCTGGCTGCATGGGTTGTGGTAAGGATGGTTTTGCTCAAACTCGACATTATCAACTTTAACCCGCAGGTAACCCTTGATTTCACCATTGCCGGTTATGCAATTGAGGATGCTTTTCTGGCAGTGCCATTCAGTTATGGCTCCATCGCCATTTTTGAAGAAGTGAAAAAGTGGCTGCGTAAAACAATCGCATCATAGAATCAAATGGATAGTACCGTAATTGTCAGCCTTTTTACGCTGATCCTGATGGAGGTGGTGCTTGGCATTGACAACATTGTTTTTATATCCATCATTTCTGGCAAGCTGCCGCTTGCCCAGCAGGGCCGCGCCCGAATGGTTGGCCTCGGCTTGGCTCTGCTGATGCGGATTCTGCTGCTGTTTGCACTCACCCACATCATCGGGCTCAGTGCCCCGCTGTTTACGATACTTGGCGTAACACTCAGCTGGAAAGACCTTATCCTGCTTATCGGCGGATTATTTCTTGTCGGCAAAGCCACCACTGAAATCCACGGAAAATTGGAAGGCGCTGATGACTCACATTCCACTTCAAAAACTGTCAGAGGGTTTGGCGCAGCCATAGCGCAAATTGTGCTGATTGACATGGTGTTTTCCATAGACAGCATTCTGACTGCTGTGGGGTTAACCACTGTGCTCTGGGTAATGATTGTAGCAGTGCTGGTATCAGTGGGCATCATGCTGGCCTTCGCCAAAAGCGTAAGCGGATTCGTCAACCGGCACCCGACAGTTAAAATGCTTGCCCTCAGTTTCTTGCTGATGATCGGCTTGCTGCTGATGACCGAAGCATTTCATGTTGAAGTGCCGAAAGGATATGTTTATTTCGCCATGGCCTTCAGCATTGTGGTCGAACTGCTCAACCTCAAATTGCGGAAAAAATCGGAACCGGTTAAACTCCGTGAAACCGAACGATGATGCACGATGAAACTGCATGCTAAGCGAATAGGCAGCGGCCACACACAGCTCATCATTCTGCATGGCCTGCTGGGCAGCAGCGACAATTGGCACACCCTCAGCAAAGTGTTCAGCGTTTTCTCAACTGTCCATGCACTTGACCTGAGGAACCACGGAAAGTCGCCCCATTCGCCAGACCACTCTTATGCGCTTATGGCAGAAGATGTGGGCGAGTACCTGGATGGCCATGGTATTGTTTCAGCAGTGGTGCTCGGCCACTCCATGGGGGGAAAAGTTGCAATGCAGTTTGCGCTCGATCAGCCAGCCAGAGTGCAAAAACTGATTGTGGCCGACATTGCCCCCAAATCTTACCCAGACAAATACTCTCGCTATTTCAGCGCCATGATTGCTGCCAGCCCCGCCAACGCCCAGAAGCGTACCGAGGTTGAGGCTTTGTTGAAGCCCGATATGCCTGACCAGGGATTCAGACAATTCATCATGAAAAATTTGGCGCGCGATGAAAATGGAATCCTGTCATGGCAGCCCAACCTAAATGCGCTTATCGACAATGCACCCAACCTTTGGGCTGAAATTGCGGCTGACCGCCCATACGCAGGCCCTGCCCTGTTTATCGCTGGCGCAAACAGCAGCTATATCACCAAAAGAGACAGGCCAGCCATCCTCCGGCTTTTTCCGGGCGCAATTTTCAGCGTGATAAAAGATGCAGGGCACTGGGTACATGCCGAGCAGCAAAGTACTTTCGCTGGCGTTGTCCAACAATTCATCAAAAGCTGAAGGGCCCTGGCCCAAACTCGGAATTTTAGGCGGCGGCCAATTGGGCCGGATGCTGCTGGAAGCCGCAAGCCCCTGGGGATTAACCGCCCGGGTACTTGACCCTGACAAACACTGCTGCTGCAGCGCCCTGGGTGCCGATTTTACCATAGGCGACTTTACCGACGCAGATGTAGTGGAAAATTTCGCAAAGGAATGTGATATCCTCACCATCGAAATTGAAAACGTCAGCGTGGAAGGACTGCGCCGAGCTGAGAAATCGGGTGTGCAGGTGTTTCCGCAGCCAAGTGTGGTTGAGATTGTGCAGGATAAAGGCCTCCAAAAGCAGTTTTTTGTCAGCCACGGTTTGCCCACGGCACCCTTTGTATTGCTGGCAAATGGAAGCATGGCAGCCGAATACACTGAGTTTCTGCCCGCATTCCTCAAAACCCGAAGGGCGGGGTATGATGGCAGAGGGGTGATGGCAGTGGATGCACACACGCCAGATGCCGAATTATTCCCCGTGCCATGTGTGCTGGAACAGGCAGCACCGATGGCAAAAGAAATCAGCGTGCTGGTTGCGCGAAATCAGAAAGGCGAAATTTCAGCATGGCCAGCAGTCGAAATGG
>CBDTVD010000253.1:0-3135 GCA_965363965.1 uncultured bacterium | reverse complement strand
TGAGGGAAAAAGAGGAGTTTCTGGCCTCGATATCGGGAAAAACCGACATCATCATGTTTGAACACGACCCGCATCTTGAGGCTTGCACAATCAAAGCCCAAGGTGAAGAATATGTGCCTGCTGAACGTGGCACCATTGCAGAATTGATATGAAACTCCATACCATAGACACGGGCTTTTTTAAGCTGGACGGCGGTGCCATGTTTGGGGTTGTGCCAAAATCACTGTGGAACAAAGCCAACCCAGCAGATGAAAACAATCTGTGTACCTGGGCCATGCGCTGCCTGCTGATTGACACCGGCGAGCGACGAATTTTGATTGACAATGGAATCGGCGACAAGCAGAATGAAAAATTTTTCGGACACTATGACCTGCATGGGACAGCCACTTTATTGGGGTCGCTCAGGGCCCTGGGATATGAGCCTGAAGACATCACTGACAATTTGCTGACCCATTTGCACTTCGACCATTGCGGCGGAGGAATCAGGCGAAAAGGTGAAGGATTTGAGGCAGTATTCCCCAATGCCAAATATCACGTCGGCAGAACTCAATGGGAATTGGCATTGAACCCGAATCCACGTGAAAAAGCAAGTTTTTTGAAGGAAAATCTGCTGCCAATGCAGGAACTGGGCGTACTGAATCTCATAGAAAATGACGGCGAATGGCTGCCGGGCATTAATCTGCATTTTATTGACGGCCACACAGACGGAATGATTGTGCCGGAGATAAAACTTGGCGAAAAAAATCTGTGGTATATGGCTGACCTGATACCCAGCAGCCATCATGTAGCCATGCCGTGGGTGATGGCCTATGACACGCGCCCGCTGCTGACAATGAAGGAAAAATCGCGAATTTTGGAAAAGGCAGTCCAGCAGGGAGACCTGCTGTTTTATGAGCACGATCCGCTCACCGAAGTCTCGAACCTTGAAGAAACAGAAAGAGGAATCAGGGTGCAGCGCCGAATGAGCCTTGCCGAAGCAATAGGATAAAGCCGAAATTTGCCGCTGCGATGATTTTTGAAAGATTCGAGGCCAAAGGCCTTTCACAGTTCAGCTATGCCATTGGTTATGAGGGCGAAATTGCCATCATAGATCCTGAGCAGGACATAAGCACTTACATAAGCTATCTGCAGCGGACGGGATATATCATCAAGTTTGTGCTGGAAACCCATATCCATGCTGATTTTGCGAGTGGGGCAAGGGCATTGGCGGAGGCAACGGGGGCTGAACTTTGCCTTTCAGCATATGACACGGGTGAGAAATATGAATACAATTTTCCCCACCGCGAGCTGAAGGATGGCGACCACTTGCACTTAGGCCGGGTGATTATAGAGGCCCAGCATACGCCAGGGCACACCCCTGAGCATCTGAGTTTTCTGGTTCGCGATGAAGGCCATCCGCAGGGATATTTCAGCGGCGATTTTCTTTTTGTCCATTCGCTCGGCAGGCCAGACTTGCTGGGTGAAGCAGAAAAGAAAAAGCTGGCATCGCAACTTTATCACAGCGTGCAACGGCTGAAAACTGCGGTTTTGCAGGATGAACTGCCCATTTATCCTGGCCACGGCGCCGGTTCACTCTGCGGCGGCGGAATGGGAAAAGCCAGCACGAGCACCCTGGGCGAGGAGAAAGCGCACAACCCATTTTTTTCGGATGGCCTGACAGAGAGTGCATTTATTGATAAAATTCTTGGCATCAGCCCTCCCTTCCCTCCTTATTATTTAAGGATGAAAGAATTGAATGCAGCTGGCAGCGCCATTGGCGAGCTGAAAATGCCGCCAGCCATGAATGTCGAGGAGTTCAGCAATGCGTACGAATCAGGAGTGGTGCTTGATATGCGCAGCGCACTGCAATTTGGCGCAGCGCATCTTTATGATTCAATCAATATCCCGCAGGCTGATTTTGTCAGCAGCTGGGGCGCATGGGTACTGCCATATGACCAGGCAATTTATATCGTAGCCAATGGGCCAGAACAGGTGCAAGAAGGCGTGCGTGCCCTGGCCAGGGTGGGCATCACCGAGGTGAAAGGATATTTGGATGCTACCATTGAAAAATGGATCAATGAAGGGAATGATTTTAACGACATTCCCCAGGCTTCCGTCTATTTCCTCGATGACCTGATGGAACTGGGCGACCCCATAACCATCATTGATGTGCGCAGTGAGGCGGAGTATGCCGATGGACATGTGAAAGGGGCAAAAAACATTTATCTCGGTAACCTTGAAGAAAATCTGAAAGGAATAAAAAACAAAGACGACCTGTATTTCTGCATTTGCGGCGGCGGAAGCCGGAGCAGCATTGCTGCAAGCATAATGGCCAAAAACGGATTTGAGGCTGTTTATAATGTGATGGGAGGAATGGGGGCCTGGAAAAAGGCTGACCTGACGGTGGTAAAATCAAAATCGAAATAAGAAACTGTGCGATATAAAGAAATCAGCAATAGCCTTTGGGCGGATAACCGCAAGCGGCTGGCTGACAAATTACCCAAAGGGGCCATGGCAGTCATTTTCCCAAATGACACCATGCCTGACTCAGCAGATGCAAGCCATGGCTACCGGGCAAACCCGAACCTCTATTGGCTAACCGGAATTCAGCAGGAAGAAACATACCTCATCCTTTTTCCGGATGCGCCGAACCCTGCATGGCGGGAGATGCTATTTGTGCAGGAGACCAGTGAAGAAATGACCATCTGGTATGGGCATAAACTTGATAAGGCTCAAGCTGCCACACGCTCAGGAGTGAAGAATGTTGAGTGGAGCGGAAAGTTTGACGGCATTTTGCGCAATGCCATAAATGCTGCAGGCCAGGTGTTTTTAGCTACCAATGAGCACGACCGCGCCGAAGGGCGAGTGGAGCTGGCTGAAATGCGCTGGGCAAAAAAACTCCGCCAAGAGCATCCTGCCCAGAATTTCGGACGGCTCTCGCCAATCATTGATGCGCTGAGGGTTGTGAAAAGCCAGCCTGAAATAGAAGCGATGCAGCAAGCCTGCGACATCACCAAAGCGGGCTTTGAAGCACTGTTGAAAAAGGTGAAACCAGGAATGATGGAATATGAATTGGAAGCTGAGCTAAGCCATCAATTCATAAGGAAAGGGAGCCGTGGTTTTGCTTATGACCCCATAATCGCTGGCGGGGCTGAT
>CBDTVD010000252.1:0-3150 GCA_965363965.1 uncultured bacterium | reverse complement strand
CCAATTAAACAATCAGGTACGCCATTTGTAATTGGGGGTGGCGTGAAAGTGATTGATCTCCTGAAAAAACGGTTCAGCAGGCTGCGGCATTTGCCCGAGGTGAGTGCGCTGGAGGTGGAGTGGCTGGACGGGCTGGATTCACCAGAGTTTCGTGCCACCATGCAAGAGGCGCTCTCCCACTTGAAAGCTACACATGCCAGGCATTGGCTGGCAGATAATCAAAAAATGAAATCAATCCCCCCAGCCGACCAGCAATGGGTGGTGGATTATTGGTGGCCGCAGTTCAGCAGCCTCGGCATTCAGAAAATTGCAGTGGTGGAAAGTGCCGATGCAGTCAATAGGCTTGAGGTACACAAAATCATGAGCACCGTGCCGTTGAAAAATGGCCAGGAAATGCGCTATTTCCACAACCAGCACCAGGCGCGAGAATGGATTTTGGGCAAACCCGACGGCACTGATACAGTGGCAATATGACGAGTTTGTATCTGCCCGATTATTTTTTGGCCACTCGAAGATTTTTTTTCTGCTGATAATCAGCGCGGTGGAAATTTTTTGCAGGTTTGGTTAAAGGAATGTTTGGTAATGTCAGGGTTTGTTGCCTTATCTTTGTTCCACACAGCGGGCAAAACGCTCCTATTATCATCCCAACGGCCCGCTGAATTACGCTGAATCGATTTAACCATATCCTTATCCATTTTTCTCGGCTCAAAAAGAAAGGCATCATCTGCCAGAGCCGCCAAAAAAACAAGCGGGTGTCAGGTTAACTGATTGAAAGACTTATACGGGGTGTGTTTTTTGAAAGCCTGCCGATGTCATTTTGACTCGGCGGGCTTTCTTTATTTCAGGTGCTATATTTCGCGTGCATCTTTAATTTAGCCGCTGTGAAAACCTATTTCAAATTGCGCCCCTTTGCATTGCTGCTGGCCATCATGCTCGGTTTGCACGCGTGTGAGAATGGCAGCCGCGATGGCAGCGGCGCTGCTGACACCATGCAAAGTGAAATGGCTGGGCCGGAATACATGCCCACTGCCGATACACTCGCCATGGCGCGGATGCCCAAAATTGCCGATGGCCTGGGCAAAAACGATACAGGCAGGCAATTTATCCGCACTGCTGAAATGCGGTTTCGCACAAAAGATGTGATGCGGGCAACCCAGGCCATTGAGGAAATGACCGAAAGGCTGGGCGGTTACATCACCCAGGCAAAACTCAGCACGGGCATCTACCAGACCACACTGACACCCATCAGCGAGGATTCAGCTGTGGAGACAGTCATCTCCTCCCCTGCCAACAATCTCACCATTCGCGTGCCCTCAGCCAAGCTGGACGTTCTGCTCAATGAGCTTGGGGGCTTGGCAGACCGCATAGACTTCAGGGAAATCAGCACTGAGGATGTTACGCAGCAGGTGCTGCGCACCCAGCTGAGCCAGCACCGCGCGGCCACTGCCAACCGAAAACTCAGCCAGGCCCAGCGGAAGAAATCAGGCGGCCTGGGAGAAACCATCTATGGAATAGACAACCAAATCGAGAGGCAGGCACAGGCAGATGAAGCAAAAATCGAGGAACTGCTGCTGATGGACAAGGTGCGCATGAGCACCCTGAACCTGGGAATCTATGGCCGAGAAGTGCGCCAGCAGTTCACCGTTTTGCGCACCGATGGCGGGCCCCACATTCGCCCGAGTTTCGGCTATCGGCTGGGCAAAGCCCTACGCGATGGCTGGTGGCTGCTGGGCGAGCTGATTGTGCTGCTGACGAGTGCATGGGGATTGATTGCAGCGGGTGTGGCTGCTTATTTCATCATTCAATATCTGCGCCGCAGGGGCCGCAGGGATAAAGGGGATAACCCCCGAAATGGCTGAACTTTGCCTGCCAGATGAAAGTCGCCATATTGCATTACAGGCTCGGCTATCAGGGCGGGCTTGAGGCGCGAGTGATGAATTACTGCAGGTGGTTTGCTGCGCAGGGCCATGATGTTACGGTGGTATGCGCGCGGCAAAAAGGCGAGTTTCCGCTGCCCCAGGGTGTCCGCATCAAGCGATTCAAGGTGGGGTTTTTTCCCCATGCCATCAGGCAGCTGGCTTATGCCTTGCTGGCAGCCAAGTGGGTCGAACGGCATCATTTTGATTATGTGCTCAGCATGGCCCGCAACCTGAATCAGACCGCTGTGCTCGGCCCGGGCAACCACATCGGATACATGCGGCAAATGGGGCTCAGCACCAAATCTCTGCATGACCGTACCCAAATCTGGCTCGACAGGCAGGCTTTCAATAGGAGCAAAATCATATTCCCTGCTTCAGACACCATCAAAAATGAAATAGCGGCCGATTATGGAATAGACCCCCAGAAAATGGCAACCCTTTTCCCCCCTACCGATGATGCCAGGTTCAACCTCTCTGCCCGAAAACATCGCGAGGTAATCAGGGCTGAGTTGGGCATCAAACCAGGACAAGTGGTCTTTCTGGGCATAGGACGCAGCGAGCGAAAAGGCTTCCCGATGCTCAAACGCATTTTCGACTCCCTGCCCAGCAGCAGATATATCTTGTGGCTGGCAGGTGCTGATAAGGCTGAGGACACTGATAACATTATTTCGCTTGGTTTCCGAAAGGATATTGAAAACCTGATGGCCGCCTCAGATGCTTTGGTGCTGCCCAGCCCATATGAACCTTATGGTGCCGTGGTGCAGGAAAGCCTGATGTGCGGAACACCCGTTCTGATTTCAGATCAAGTCGGGGCTAAAAGCTGGATTACTCCCCAGTTGGGCCAGGTGCTCCCTGTCCATGACTTTGAGGCGTGGCAGGAGGCCATCGATGATTTCGACCCTTCGGCTTACAGCATCCCAATCAATGTAGGCGAGGCAAATGGCTGCACCCTTGATAGCCACATGGAACGGATGCTCAGCGAGCTTAGACAGCGTGGGCTTATCCCTTCAGAATAGGGGGCCTTATTCTTTCATCAATCGCCCGATGTATTGGGTGCCATCGGGGGTTGTCACCTTCACCAGGTATAGGCCAGGACGAAAATTGCTCAAATCAAGGGACTGCCCGCTTTGTATTTCGCCCTTCTGTAAAATTCGTCCGCTGGCATCTGAAATGCCATAGCCTGCCCAGATGGAATTTTCCGCACCCCATTCAATTAATACATTGCTGGAAG
>CBDTVD010000251.1:0-3189 GCA_965363965.1 uncultured bacterium | reverse complement strand
TGTATTGCGAGCAACCGATCGGTGGCGGGCATGATGAGCTGGCGCTGGAACTGGCTGAGCACCTGGCAAAAGAAGCCGAGGCGCTGGGGGCTGACCTGGTTATGATGGGGGCGCAGTTTGTTGGCCAGCACAGCCCATGGCCCAACACCAGGTTTTTTACTGAGCCGAGGGATTTTGCGGCCTTCGCCGCCGACTACATGCCTGCCGCCAGATGACCACCCCATTTGGTTCAATCCGCCTTTTTTGTTTAACTTTGGCCCTGAAAACATTAAACAGTTTTCGATTGTAGATTGTCTATGGCGAAAGGGCACACCGTGGTGGCAGGGGCAGGATTTGCAGGGCTCAGCGCAGCCGCGTGCCTGGCGCAAATGGGCCACAGAGTAACCATATTGGAAAAAAACGAAACCCCTGGCGGACGCGCCAGAAGTTTCACCGCCCAGGGCTACACCTGGGACATGGGCCCCAGCTGGTATTGGATGCCGGACGTGCTGGAAAAGTTTTTCAACCGATTCGGCAAATCAGCATCGGATTATTATGAGCTCGTCCGCCTCGACCCTTCTTATCGAATCTATTTTGAGGATGGCCCAATGGACATTCCTGCCCGCATGGCAGACCTGACCGACCTGTTTGAAGCCGAGGAACCCGGCAGCGGCATCGCCCTGAAAAAATTTCTGCAAGAAGCTGAGTATAAGTATCGGGTCGGGATGCAGCGCCTGGTCTATAAGCCTGGCCTCAGCCTGAAGGAGTATCTGGACCCTGAAGTGGTGCGCGGGCTTTTTAAACTCCGCTTGTTCAGCAGTTTCAAAGCCCACGTTGCATCGCGGTTCAGCAGCCCCAGGCTCCGTCAGCTGCTCGAGTTTCCGGTGCTTTTCCTCGGTGCATTGCCCAAAAACACCCCTGCCCTCTATAGCCTGATGAACCATGCCGACCTGCAGCTGGGCACGTGGTATCCCCTGGGCGGAATGCACAAAATCGCCGAAGCCCTTGAAAGCCTGTGCCGGGAACTGGGTGTGGAAATCAGGTATGGCGAAGCGGTGGAAAGTGTCAGCATCACGGGCCGTGGCATCACTGCTGTGCATACTGCTGGCAGCACCTATGGCGCAACGGCCGTCGTCAGCACAATGGATTATGCCTGGATGGACCAGCATGTGCTGCCCGAAGCTATGCGCGATTACAGCCAGCAATACTGGGCAACGCGCAGCATGGCACCCAGCTGCCTGATTTATTACATCGGCCACAAAGGCAGGGCGGGCGGCCTGCGGCACCACAATCTTTTTTTCGACGCCAGTTTCCAGGGCCATGCCGATGCCCTCTACAGCAAGCCCCAATGGCCTGAAAGCCCGCTTTTTTACGCCTGTGCGCCCAGCATCACCGACCCCGCAGTGGCCCCTGCAGGCAACGAGAATCTTTTTCTGCTGATGCCCACTGCCCCCGGAATGGTGCAAACCGAGGAAATTGAGGAAAAGTATTACCACATCCTCTGCGGCAGGCTGAGCCATTGGACAAGCGGGGCGTTCAGCCACAGCAATGTCGAATACCTGCGCAGCTATGGCCCCACTGATTTCACCGCTGATTACAACGCTCACCTCGGCAATGCCTACGGCTTGGCCAATACCCTGCGCCAGACAGCCATACTGAAACCGAGGATGCAGAGCAGGAAGCTGAACAACTTGTTCCATGCCGGCCAGCTGACCAACCCGGGCCCAGGCCTGCCCCCTGCCATCATCAGCGGGCAAGTGGCAGCGGCACTGGCCAACCGATACTGCACTCAACTCAAAAAACAAATGTCTGCCCATGCTGCCGCTTTATGACCGTGTTTGCCAGGCCGCAAGCCGCCTGACCACCAGGGCCTACAGCACCAGCTTCAGCCTGGGGGTGAGGCTGCTGGCTGAAAAATTCCACGCCCCAATCTATGGCATCTATGGTTTTGTGCGTTTTGCCGATGAAATTGTGGATACCTTTCATGGCCATGACCAGGCAAATCTGCTGGCCCGCTTTGAGGAAGACACCTGGCGCGCCCTGCAGGACGGCATCAGCCTGAACCCCATCCTGCACAGCTTCGGCAGCACCGTGCGCCAGTACAGCATCAGCCATGACCTGATTAAAACTTTCCTCAGCAGCATGGCCATGGACCTGAGCCGGACGGACTACAACCGCGAGGAATTTAACCAGTATGTGCTGGGCAGTGCCGAAGTGGTCGGGCTGATGTGCCTCCGTGTGTTTGTTGATGGCGATGAAGAGGAGTATCATCGGCTGAAACCGGCGGCAATGCGCCTGGGGGCGGCTTTTCAAAAGGTAAACTTTCTGCGAGATCTGAAAGCCGATTACCTCGACCTTGGGCGCAGTTACTTTCCCCAATTCAACTGGCATTGCTTTGATGAGCAGATGAAAGCGGAAATCAGTGCGGAAATTTCAGCTGACTTTGCAGCAGGGCTGGAGGGAATCCGGCAACTGAGCCCCCAATGCAGGTTCGGGGTTTATACTGCCTACGTTTATTACCGGGCCCTTTTCAAAAAAATCCATCAAACCGCCCCCGGCCGAATCATGGAGGCACGCATCCGCATACCCAATGCCCGAAAATACAGCCTGATGGTGGGCGGGTGGGTGCGCCACAGACTCAACGCGATATGATGCAGGCACGGCCTTTGAGCAGGAGTGGGGGAATGGCAAGGGCTCAATTTATTGATCGAATCTTTTTACGGCTATGCCTCTCCGCTTTGCTGGTTTTGGCTTTGGTCTTCAGCATGGGTTTTGGCCCACCTGGCTCGGTGGATTGGGAGGCCCTGAAACCTGAAATTGCCCGCGCAGTCGAAAGCAAATCGGCAGCGGTGGCACTCAACAAAAAACTTACGGCTTATGCTGATAGCCAGGATGCCCTCGGCTTGGCCTACCTCTCTGTCAGCCAGGCCCTGCTGGCCAAGCATGCCGATTATTTCACCCAAAAGTGGCAGCGAATGGAACAGAGCGAACAGACGATGGCACGGGCAATCGCTATCGAGCCAGCCAATGCCAGGGTGCGCATGATGCGCTACAGCATCCAGTGCCAGGTGCCCAGCTTCCTGGGTTTCAGCAGCAATGTAGATGAGGATGCCGCGTTTTTGCTAAAGTACCATCGGAAGAACTGCAGGGGCCCATATGATGAGGTGTGCATCGACCTGGAAGAAGTGCTGCGGGCCAGCGGCGCTTTGC
>CBDTVD010000250.1:0-3191 GCA_965363965.1 uncultured bacterium | reverse complement strand
TCAAAAGCAATTGCATGATGCATTTCCTGCACACAAAATCAGCGTGCAGCCCAACCGAGCCGTGGTGTGGAGCAGCGACCGCATAACCGCTGAAGGCCTAATCAAACTCAAGAAATTCGGGCTTGCACCACCACGCCCACATGGCGGCGACTGGAACCCTGAAGACATAGCCCATGCACAATGCCCCTGGTGCGAAAGCTTGGACACGGTGATGGATTCGCCTTTTGGCGGCACACTCTGCCGCGCCCTGCACCACTGCAACAGCTGCGGCCAGAATTTCGAGCAGTTCAAACCCTTGTAGTCAATTCACCTTTCCTCCGGCCCGGGCCCTCGGTGCTGCGATAAATCTACCTTTGCCCTGATGCCAACAGATATCTATCAGCAGCGCGGTGTATCGGCCGGCAAAGAAGATGTGCATAAAGCCATCGAACGGCTCAGCAAGGGGGCCTTCCCCAACGCCTTTTGCAAAATACTGCCCACAGCAGCTGCCGGCAGATTCTGCATCATGCATGCCGATACTGCTGGCACAAAAACCAGCCTGGCATATCTCTACTGGAAAGAATCTGGCGATATCAGCGTGTGGCGCGGCATTGCACAGGATGCACTGGTAATGAACCTGGATGACATGGCATGTGCCGGTGCAACAGGTCCATTTTTAATCAGCAGCACCATCGGCCGAAACAAACACCTGATTCCTGGGGCAGTGCTGGAAGAAATCATCGGCGGAACCACCGATTTTATCCAGAAAATGGCCGAATACGGCATACAGATAGACCACGCCGGCGGCGAAACTGCAGATGTCGGCGACATAGTCCGCACCGCAGATGTAGGTTTTACAGTTTATGCCGAACTCAAAGAAACTGAAGTTCTCGATATCGACATTCAGCCAGGCATGGCCATCATTGGACTGGGCAGCGACGGGCAAGCCACCTATGAAACTGACAATAACAGCGGCATAGGCAGCAATGGCCTCACCTTCGCCCGGCATGAACTTCTGCATAACCATTATGCCAGCCGATACTCATCCACTTATAGCCCTGAAACCGATGGTCAATACGTGTACACAGGCAATCACTTTGTGACTGACCGTGTAAAAGGCCTCGACGTGCCCCTGGGCCAGGCACTGCTCAGCCCCACCCGAACTTTTCTGCCATTTTTGCTGCACGCCCTGGCCGCACATCGCGCTGATATCGGCGGCATCATCCACAACACAGGCGGCGGCCACAGCAAGGTGCTGAAATTCCTGCCCCAAAACGTCCGAGTAATCAAAGACAACCTCCCCGCTGTACCCGCCATTTTCAATCTGATTCAAAAAGAGCGCAACACCGCCTGGGCCGACATGTACCGTTTCTTCAACATGGGTACCCGCCTCGAAATTTATTGCAACCCCTCAATCGCCCCCGCCCTCCTCGCCCTCGCCGCCGAGCTCAGCATCCCTGCTCAGCAAATCGGCCACACCATCGCCGCCCCCACTGCCATCCACCTCACCACCCCCAGCGGAGAAATGGTGGTATATGGGTGAACTTTTTAAACCTATATTTGCTGATTATAAAACAAAAGCCATGAAGCAAACTCTACTCTCTCTCTTGATGTTTTCCACCTGTTTATCGCTGTCCGCACAGAATGGAAATTCCTGCCTTATCGCTGACTATCAATTTCTTGGGGATGCCAGCAATTCGGTCTCAACAAATACCGATGGTACAAATAATGGCGCAAAATTGGTGACTGGCGTAGATGGCGTTGCAAAAAGCGCCTACTCATTCAACGGCTCAAGTGACTACATTTCTGTGCCCAACCACTCAAGCCTGAACTTCACTGACCAAATCGCCCTGACAGGATGGTTTAATGCAACATCAATTGGTCAAAATTGGATGAACGTTGTCAATAAAGCCTCTGATGATGCTTATGACCAATTTGAAGTTACCGTTGGCCCAGCCAATTCCCCCTATCTCTATTTCATGCTGAATCTGGATTCTATTGGCAGGCAAGTATTATACATTCCTCAAACGGTCACCACTGGAACCTGGCATCATTTCGCCTGTACATACGATGGCGAATACATGACTATATATTATGATGGTGAAGAAGCTGCCTCCAGAAAGGTTGGCAAACATTCAATAGTTACCAATTCCTATGACATGACAATTGGTGCTGAAAAAGAAAATTACTTCAACGGATTTTATGGTGCAATTGACAACTTCCAAATTTTTGCTTGCCCATACTCTTTTGATGAGGATACAACTTGCCTGGTAGCCGATTATCAATTCAATTTTGATGCTGATAACTCAGCCAATCTCTTCTTGAATGGCGATGTCTATGGAGCTACATTGACAGACGGATACGACGGCTCATCTAATTCAGCATATTCTTTCGATGGCACAGATGACTATATTTCTGTTTCTTCGAGCAAACTGCTGGCCTTTACCAAAGAAATTACTATTACTGGCTATTTTAACGTCAACCAATTCGGCTCTAATTGGAGCAATATCATCAACAAGGCTACTGATGATGCACAGGACCAATTTGAAGTAACACTTGGCAAAACTGGCGATGAATATCTTTATTTTATGCTGGCATTGGCAAACTCGGGCCGACAGGTGGTAAAATCAACCCAAAAGCTGGATGAGGATCAATGGTATGAATTTCATTGCGTGTATAATGGGGAATACCTCCGCATTTACATCGATGAGCAATTGGCTGGCGAAAGTTATGTTGGGAGCCACTCAATCGTACCCAATAACAACACCATGACAATTGGGGCGGAAAAAGAGCATACTTATTTTAATGGATTAAATGGCGCCATTGACAACCTCAAAATTTATAAATGCGCGGTTGAACCAAAGATTACATCCATTGCCCAAAGTGTAATTCCAGCGACAATAGGCTACAATCAAAGCGAGAACAGTCTGTGGCTAACTGAGAAGTTTTCAACCAGCACACAAATTAAGGTAAGCTCGCTTACAGGTGCTTCCGTTGCCTTAATGAATCTTCCAGCAGGGCAAAATTCTGTTGCTTTGCCTAAATTGTCTCATGGCATTTATTTGGTACAATTTACAGGTGATAAAGGCCTTCAGGTAGGCAAGCTTTTCATCCCATAACCTTTTGTAACGCCGTGTCCCCTTCAGAATTTGGTAATTTTGAAGGGGCGAACTAATGGCAGCAACCAAAGTACTTGTAACCGGTGCCGATGG
>CBDTVD010000249.1:0-3195 GCA_965363965.1 uncultured bacterium | reverse complement strand
CCTTAAAAAGGTAGAAAGCAAATTTGAAGGCTATGAAAAGGACAATGTAGAGAATATGCTGGAGGCAATTCAATGGTGCATCGACCATGACTTGATTCAGCAGGGCTTTACCCTGATGTCTGAATTTATACCTACATATGTTCTGATGAAAGTCGGAGAGAAAAAGAGGATAAAGGATAAGAATATCCGTAGTTTTGTCCATGCACTGTTGGGCTATAATCCCTCGGGCAAACCATTCAATTACGATCAATTTGGTAAGCCTGAGGCGAGGAAAGATTTGGAGAAAAGGGTTGCTGACCATTTCGAGGATCATCTTTATGACACAATTAAAACGCTTGCAAGAGATATCGGTAAGCTCAGGAATGATATTAACCATGCAGGTTTTGGCAATAAACTCATAGGCCATAAGAAGTTTCAGGGCTTCCTCCAGACTCACTTAGATAGACTAAGGACTTGGGTTGCAAATACATCCCCTCCCCATGCTGATTAACCTGACCAACCACCCCAGTGAAGGCTGGGTGGGGGCGCAGATGGCGGAGGCACTGGCAGCCTATGGCAGCATCACCGACATGCCTTTTCCACAAATCCCGCCACATTTCAGCTCTGCTGAGGTGGGTGCACTGGCGTGGGACTATTTCGAAAAAGTGGCTGAACATCACCCTGAGGCTGTGCACCTGATGGGCGAGGCTACCTTTACATTCGCCCTTGTCAGCCTGCTGAAAGCCAATGGCATACCCTGCATAGCCAGCACCACCGAGCGCATTGTTACCCTTGAAGAAAATGGAGAAAAACGGACGCAATTTAAATTCGTCAGATTCAGAGAATATTGACCTCAACCCGGGCCAGCAGGCGGCAATGGATGCCCTTTTGGCATTTGTGCATGGCCCAGCCAGCGTATTCATACTCGATGGGGCAGCGGGCACAGGCAAAACCACGCTGGTAAAATCCCTGTGCATGGCACTGGAGCGCCAGAAAATCAGCTTTAAGCTGACAGCCAGCACCGGCAGGGCTGCCAAAGTGCTGGGGGCCAAGGCGGGCTATAAGGCCATCACCGTGCACAGCCTGCTCTATGTGTTTGATGAAGTCAGCGGCAATGCCAAAGATGGCGAGGACCCTTGGAAGAGTACCAGCGGGCAGCTCTTTCTGCAATTCGACCTCCGGCAACCCATCGCCTCTGAAAAACCGGGTGTTATCATTGTGGATGAAGCATCCATGATCAGCCAGCACACCGTGCAGGATGGGCACACGGCCAAATTCGGCAGCGGCAACCTGCTGGCTGATTTGCGCCAATTTGCTGGCAAAAGCAAGCTGATTTTTGTCGGCGATGCCTGCCAGCTGCCCCCTGTGGCCGAGGAAGCCTTTAGTGCTGCCCTCAGCCCCGATTACTGGCAGCAGCAGGGCGTCAGTTTCGGCATCCATACCCTCAGCCAGATTGTCCGGCAGCAGCGGGGCAACGAGATCTTGCAGGTGGCCACCAAATTTCGCGCTCGTGTGGGCAAGCCGCCCCAGCCCTATCTGCTCAACCTGCCGTTGCCGCAGCAGCGCAATGTTTTTTCGACCTTGGGCAAGGATGCTTTTTTAGATGAGTATCACAGTGCTGTGGTGCAGCACGGGCTCAACCAGTCCATTGCCATTTGCCACGGCAACCAGCAGGCCCATGAGCTGAACAAACTGATGCGCAAAAAGCTCGGCCGAAGCCCCAAACTGCAAAAGGATGACCTGCTGATGGTGGTGCAAAACAGCAAAAGCGCCGACCTGGTGAATGGAGACCAGGTGGTGGTGAAAAAGGTGAGCCAATTTGCCGAGCGCGCCGGCTTTACTTTTTTGAAAGTCGAGGTGGAATCGCTTTTCGGCGGCGAAGCTATTGAGACCCTGCTGGTAGCCGACCTGTTATATAACAGCCAAAGCAGCCTGAGCAGCGACGACGTGCGCCGCCTGCTGATAGACTTCGACAGCAGGATGGAGGTGGCAAACGTGCTGCGCAACAGCGACCGTTATAAGCGCCTGCTTGCTGATGACCAATACGTCAATGCCCTGCGCGCCAAATTCGGCTACGCCATCACTGTGCACAAAGCCCAGGGCGGCGAGTGGGATGCCGTGTTTCTATACCTCAACAGCAGCATCCACGGCATGATATATGTGCCCGGCACGCAGGGTATCAAAGCCCCAGACGGGCATCAACATTACCACCGCTGGTTCTACACCGCCATCACCCGCGCCAAAGAAAAACTCATCGTCAACGATTCCCCCTATGTGGACTATTTCGCCCGGCGGCACCCTGCTGAAGATGGTGAATATTGGCGACGCCTGAGAAATGCCAATGCCACAAAGGCCGCCAGACTGAAAGCAGACTATAACACTACTTATCAGGGCAAGGTAATCACTATCCTCAACCAGAATGAACGGGGTGTGAATGGCTTTATGCAGGCTGATGGGGGGCAACTGCGCGCCTATTTTCTGATGGATGCCAGGGACCCGCTGTGCAAGAAAATGGCGGTGGGTGCGCACGTCAGTTTTGCCCTGGCCCCGCAGAAAGAAGATAAAGGGCCCAGAGCCATCCGCATCCGGCTCAGCGATAATCCTTCCGCACCGCCAATGCCCCAAGTGGCCCGCGTGCCCAACCCCTGAAAAAAAAAAGCAATGAACATCGTCCTCAGTTCACCTGGCGCATCGCTCAGCTGCAAAGGCGGGCAATTCCACATCAAAACGGCTGAGGTGGAGCAGACCCTCCCCCTCAGCGATATCCGCACCATTACACTCGGCAGGGGGGTGCGCATCAGCAGCGATGCCGTGCTGCTGGCCATCGCCCAGCAAATTGATATCCTATTTGTTGACAACACAGGCGAGCCCCAGGGCCGCGTGTGGGGCGTGCAATATGGCAGCATAGCCGCCATCCGCAAGGGCCAAATCGACTTTTTATACTCGCCCCACTGCATCCCCTGGGTAAAGGCCATCATCCAGAAAAAAATCAATAACCAGGTCGCCATCCTATTGCTCTATAAATCCGAGCTTGACCTGGCGGGGCAAACCCGCATTGATTCCATCATCAACAGCATGGCCGACCATCAGCAGAAAATCATGGCTGCAGAGGGAGAGGCCATCAGCGAGCTTGCCCCCAGCATCCGCGGATGGGAGGGTGCCGCCAGCCGCCGCTATTTTGAGGGCCTAAACCTGTTGCTGCCTGAGGCACTGCAG
>CBDTVD010000248.1:0-3203 GCA_965363965.1 uncultured bacterium | reverse complement strand
AGTGCCATCGAGCCTTATCAGGGTGCAGCCACGGGTGTTGGCGGAATACACCGCGACATTTTTACGATGGGTGCCCGCCCGATCGCCGCACTCAACAGCCTGCGCTTCGGAGACCCGCGAGACCCCCGGGCCCAGCGCATCATCCGCGGAGTGAGCAAAGGCATCGGCGACTATGGCAACAGTTTCGGCGTGCCTACTGTGGCCGGCGAGGTTTACTTCGATGATTCATACAGCATTAACCCCCTGGTAAATGCCATGAGCGTCGGCATAGTCCGCATTGGCGAAACGGTGTCGGCCACGGCTGAGGGGGCAGGCAACCCTGTGTTTATTGTCGGCTCCAGTACAGGAAAAGATGGCATCCACGGGGCGACTTTCGCCAGCGGAGAATTGGACGATGAATCAGCCAAAAAACTCCCCAGTGTACAGGTCGGCGACCCTTTTCAGGAAAAACTGCTGCTGGAAGCTACCCTGGAGGCAATCGCTACCGGTGCCATCGTTGGCATGCAGGACATGGGGGCGGCAGGAATCACCTGCTCAACCAGCGAGATGTCGGCCAAAGGGGGAGTAGGGATGCGAATCAATCTCGACCAGGTACCCACTCGCCAGCAGGGCATGAAGCCTTTTGAAATCCTGCTGAGTGAAAGCCAGGAACGCATGCTGATTGTGGCCCATCGCGGTCGGGAATCAGAATTGTTCGCCGTTTTCGACAAATGGGACCTCCACTGCACCCAGATAGGCGAGGTAACGCTCGGCGACACACTGGAGTACTGGATGGGCGGCGAGCTGGTGGCCCAAGTGCCTGCCGAGCCCCTGGTGCTGGGCGGCGGTGCCCCCGTCAACATCAGGCCATACAGCCGCCCTGCTTATCTGAATGATACACTCAAGTTCAACCCCAACGACATCGAGGTTCCAAAAGACCTCCAGCAGATCGCCGAAGCGCTGATTGCCCTGCCCAACATCGCCAGCAAGCGATGGATTTATCAGCAATACGACAGCATGGTGGGCATCAACACGGCCACCACCATCAGCCCTGCCGATGCAGCCATCGTCCGCATCAAAGGCACAAACCGCGCCCTGGCCATGAAGGTGGACTGCAACCCCTATTATGTTTATGCCGACCCGGAGCGCGGCGCCATGATTGCCGTGGCCGAGTGTGCCCGCAACCTGATTTGCAGCGGGGCCCGCCCGCTGGCCGTAACCAATAATCTCAACTTCGGCAATCCTTTGATTCCTGAAGTGTATTACATGTTTGTGAAAGCGGTGGAGGGCATGGGTGAAGCCTGCCGGATGTTCGGCACACCCGTTACAGGCGGAAACGTGAGTTTTTATAATCAAAGTGCCGATGGCGGCCCCGTGCTGCCTACCCCGACAATCGGCATGGTGGGCCTGATCAATGACATCAGCAAACGCAGTACACTGGCGTTTCAGCGCGCAGGGGATGAGATTTTCCTCCTCGGCCCGGAAAGCGACAGCCTGAACTGCAGCCAATACCTAATCAAACTCCAGGGCATCCCCCTCAGTCCGCCGCCGCCTTTCGACATGGATATCGAGCTGCAAGTGCAGGGCCTCACACTCGAACTCATAGAAAACGAGGTGGTGCAAAGCACGCACGACCTGAGCGATGGCGGCCTTTTTACGGCGCTCGCTGAAAGCGGATTCCCCAATGGCCTCGGCTTCGAAATCGAAGAACTCCCCGAATTTTTTCGGCCTGACGGTTATCTTTTTGGTGAAGCGCAAAGCCGCATACTCATCAGCGTATCGCCCGGCAAAGCCCACATGCTGAGGGACTATGCCCACGGTGCGGGGCTTCCGCTCCGCCGGCTGGGAACCGTAACCACAGGCGAAATCATAGTGGATGGGAAACTTTGGGGAACGATAGCGCATTATATGGACTTGCATGAGGGCACACTGCCTGCCCTTATGAATGCTGCAAGCGAGAAGTGAGCACAGCCAAGCCCAAAAAGAAGAGACTGCTGAGGAGCCTGTGGCAGGCTTTTACACAAAGCAGCAGCAAAAGCAGCATTGTGCTGGGCCTGGCTGCCCTGGCCAGCATCTTGATTGCCAACAGCGGGTGGGCACCAGGATATTTCAAAATTTTAGAAACCCATATCGGGGGCTCGCCGCTGGGGCTCCACCTTGATATGTCCGTCAGCCATTGGATAAACGATGGGCTGATGGCGTTTTTCTTCCTGCTGGTAGGCATGGAAATCAAGCGCGAGCTGATGGAGGGTGAATTATCGACCATCAAGCAGGCGATGCTGCCCATTTTCGGGGCCATAGGGGGCATGGTGCTGCCTGCCCTCATCTACACGTTTTTCAATTTCGGCACCCCTGTTCAGCGCGGATGGGGAGTGCCCATGGCCACCGACATCGCCTTTAGTCTGGCAGTTGTCAGCGCATTGGGCAAGCGGGTGCCACTGAGCGTAAAAGTATTCCTCACCGCCCTGGCCATTGTAGATGACCTCGGGGCAATATTGGTGATTGCCCTGTTTTATACGCAAGGCATGCTGGTGAGTTATCTGCTTTGGGCAGGCGGGGCATGTGCCGTGCTGCTGGTGTTCAACCAGCTGAAAGTCAGGGCTTTGTGGCCCTATGTGCTGGTGGGGGCCGTGCTGTGGTACTGCATCCACCAAAGCGGAGTGCACGCCACCGTGGCAGGGGTGCTCCTCGCCTTTCTGATGCCCCTGGGCCGATATGATGACGGGCCTGCTGAGCGGCTGCAGGGCATACTCGATTGGCCGGTTGGCTTCCTGGTGATGCCACTGTTTGCCCTGGCCAACACCGGCTTCCACATCAGTGCCGAAAGCCTGGCCGGCCTGCACCATCCGCTGAGTTATGGCATCCTGTTCGGGCTGGTGCTGGGCAAACCCTTCGGCATCATCGGGTTCAGCATGCTGGGGATATTGCTGGGCTTCGCCAAGTTTCCCAAAGGCGCCGGAGTGCTCCATTTTCTGGGTGCGGGGTGCCTGGCGGGCATTGGCTATACGGTCGCCATCTTCATTGCTCTGCTGGCTTTTCCCACTGAGGCCAGCCAGGCCATAGCCAAACTGAGCATTTTGGTCGCCAGCATCCTGGCAGCACTGGTAGGGGTGATTGTCTTCAAACTCGCCCCGATCCCCAAACCCGAAATCGCCGCGCCGCCCCTGCCCATCAGGGAACATTGACTGGGGCCCGACTGCGCCTTATCAACGCCATCGCCACCC
>CBDTVD010000247.1:0-3226 GCA_965363965.1 uncultured bacterium | reverse complement strand
CACTTGATGCCCCGCATAGGGGCGCCACTGTGCCCATGTCGTTCCAATTGGTTGCCGCACAGATTTACAAAGTTGCCGTCGCCCTCCAATTGGAAACCCTGGATTTGTGGCCTGTCAGAAAACTCTATAACACCCTGATTGAAATCATCACTGCCATCAACTCTCCCGCAGTGCGGGAACTGCTGGTGAGCCATGCGCTGACGGCACAGGGAGTTGCCAATTTGTACACCTTTAGCCGTGCCCCTGAGCACGAGCGATTTTATCGCCGCCTTACTGCACTCAATCCCGCGAGCGATGGCTACCCGGTGCATTGTAAAACCGTTGTGCTGCCCAATGGCGACCTAAGTGGTGGCGTGCAGGAATATCAGGATGCCCTGATGGTCTATCAGCCCATGACCGAGGGAATGAAGCTGCTTGATGTGCGCTGGGATGTGCCGACCCAATTTCTTTTTTTCGGCTGCGATTTAATTGATCTCAGCGGAACAGCCTATATTGACCCTGATGACCAGGGCAAGCTCCTGCAATTGGATGTAATCGTCAGTTGGCCGCGGCTGATTTATAACCTGATACGCCTGTTTAACAAAAATGCAAAGATTGATATTTACACTGGCGGCGATGCCATTTATGGCAATGACATGGTACCTTATAGCCACAATGCCGGCGGATACCATCACCTGCTCACCGACAGCGCTATGCTGTCGGTCAATTCCATTTCGGCCGTGGCATGGAACACCCACATTGGCTGGGCAGGAATGATAGGGGAATTAATTCCTGGGGCTATAGGGTGGATATTCAGGCTGCCTTTAGTTTACCCCCAATTTTCGACCAACAAGTTTAATTTCATCCCTACCTTGAGTTCACTGGACTATGGCCATGGCAGCTTAGGCCTGGATTATGATGTTACAGCAGACGCGATTGGCACCAAGTTCCAGCGTACCCCTTTTGATGTGATTGCTGGCTGGATATCAAACAATGGGCACCTGGCTGTGAAAAATAGTGTTTACCCCACAGAATACATCACCCTTGAAACGGGCACTGATAACCTTTATCTGGATAACCAAACCACCATCGGCACAGGGCTTTACTGGGCAGAGAAAAAAATCTTTGCTGGAAACCATGAAATGCCTTATACTGATTATGAAGTATTTGGCTATTCGGGTTTTACAGCGTTCAGCAACAACTATTCCCGCGCTGACAGTTTCTTGATAGACGGCGGCAGCACCGCAACCTTTCTTTGTGAGGAAGAAATCAGGTTGAAAACAGGCTTCAGGGCCATGCGGGGCAGCAATTTCACAGCACGGGTGCAGGGGCCGCAGTATGTGTGCAATTTACACAGAGATTCATTTGCATTAAAAGAGCCAACATTCAGCATCACCGTCAAGGAAGATGGGGAAATTCATCCTACACCTGACATTGTCATGTTTCCAAATCCTTCAGATGGGTTTGTCCACATTACTTGCCAAGCGGAAATAGAACAACAGTTGACCATTCAGGTGAGCGACTTGCACGGCAGTCAAATTGCGCAATCCAATTTTCTGATGCAGGTCGGGGAAAACCGCATCCATTTTGATGTGTCTCCGTACCCAGCGGGGCTTTATCTGTTCCGCATTTCAGGCTCTTCTTTCACCAAAACCTTAAAACTCATTAAGCAATGAAATATCTGATTCTGCCCTGCCTCTTGGTGCTTGCCGCCTGCACACCAAAAGTGGATGAAAACTGCAAGGATAGATATACCGTGAGCGGGACTGTGTATGATGCTAATACCAAGCTGCCACTCAACAATATGGAAGTGCAACTTTGGCGGGCCAGCGATTTTGCGAGCAAGCGTAATTTAGCCGAAATGACTTATGCAAACACCGACAATCAAGGGCACTTCTCACTCGAGTACAGTTGTGTGCCAAAATCTTATGAGATAAAAATGAAGGTGCTGGACCAAAACGGCAATTCATCCATATCCAGATATAGTTTTTGGGAAAGTGAAGCAGACGAGGAACCCAACCATTGGTACCTGAAACCCAACCTCAGCTATCATTTCGACAGCATTATGGGGGCCACACATGGCTGGGTGGAGGTGTGGCTGAAACCGGTGAGCGGGCGAAATACTGGGAATTTGATTTTGGCCTTGGAAGGCAACCAAAACTTTGATACCATACCCTTACCTTTCATGGGATTATACAAACGTTTCCGCATACCGATTCTGCCAGAATATCCAGTGCGATGGAATTACGATACTTTGGATTTCGTTAATGATTTTCATAAGTCTGTCGGCTCGGTGAAAGGTGACCCATACATCGGAAACGTTACTATTGAGTATTAAATTACGGACAAGGGGAGCGGTGCAGGCTTGGGTAGTTACCGGCGGAGCAGAACGTGTCTGCCCCCACTCCCACGACTTGTGTCCAGCCCCGCCCCCTAATTTCGCTGGTGATGGGGAAGAAGCAAGAAAAGCGGGCTGAGCCAAGGGTGAAAGCGCAGGGGCCGAGCAGTGCCCCGCTGGAAGGATTTCTGGCCAAAAAAGGCCGAATTGTCGCCTTGATCTTGACGGCACTGACAGTGATTCTGGCCATCGCGCTGTGGGACAAACGGCTCAGCTTTCAAACGGATGATGCCACATACATCAAAAACACGTGGGACTTGCTGCACCTGCGGCAATACCCGATTTTTCAGGGGCCGATGTATCCGCTGATGCTGACGGTGGTGATGGCCGCTGCCGGGGTAAAGCTCAGCCTGCTGAAGGCGACAGGCATCGTTTTCCTCGCCTTGCAAACCTGGCTGATTTACAAGGCGCTGAGGGGCAAAGTGCCTGGCTTTGTATGGCTCGGCGGATGCGTGGTGGCCGCGCTGAACTATCATGTTCTGCAGTTCGGGAGTTTCACATTTACCGAGGCGTTCTATATGGGCCTGCAGGCGATGCTGCTATATGCCATCAGCCGCGCCGAAGAATTGCAATCGGCAGGGGCTGATGTCAGGCGGCACTGGAAAGTTTGGGCGGGCCTGGGGCTGGCCATGATGCTGGTGGTGTACACCAAAAACGCAGCGATTGTGGTGGCAGGTGTGGTGCCGCTGTTTTTTCTGCTGCGCAAGCAGCCGAAAATCGCGGGGATAAGCCTGGCGGCGTTCGTGATTTTTTGGGGCGGGTTCAAAGTCCTCACCTCGGCCATTACAACCAAAGGGCAAGGCGAAAGTCAGCTGGAAACGCTGCTGCGGAAAAACGACAAAAACCCCG